>NZ_JAILQF010000368.1 GCF_024699075.1 Butyrivibrio sp. | reverse complement strand
TTGGAAGAAAGGAAATAGCAACGGTTCATAATCCTTCGGATAATAATTACTATATCAAGGTATATCAGATTGGGTATATGTATACTACACATTATCATTGTGTAAGTATTCTGTATGGACCCGATGGAGAAATATCAAGAGAGTATTTTGGCGCATTTTCAACAGATCAGCTTGAACCACATTATTTGATAGAAGGTATAAGTATAAAAATAGTATGGCATGAAGACTATGTTTCTGTAAAATCAGCGGATCATGCAACCACTGGAATCATAAGAGATTACTATTTAGATGGTCGTATTACCTCGACTCCTTGTCTGTGGGACGTGGATTGGTGAAGGGCTGAATGTTTTTTGCGAAGTGCAGAATAGGTTGAAGAATGATATGAGTAGAGTAAAATGGGATCTTGACCAGTTAAAGGAAGTCCAGAAACAACAGGAAATAGCAATGACTGCCACAGAGCAGGTAATAAATGATGTAAGAAATGATCTGAATTCCATGACAGAAGATGTCTGGGAAGGCGAAGACGCAGATATGGCAAGAGAACTCCTTGGAGATCTTGTATATAAAGAAATGCCACAGACATGGAAAGAGATCGATGCAATAAATACAGCGATAATGAAAGCTCAGAAGACAGCTTATGAATCCAAGAACTTCTGTAATGGATTCCCTCAGATATTCAGAGATGGTTCAACACCATCAGAATCAGATTCTGGAGAATGCAGTGGAGAACTATTGTGTGATAGAAATGCCTGTGGAGCGCTTGTTAAAGCTATGGAGGCAGCAGGAAAGAGTGCGTTAAATGTAAGGAATAAAATTGAAACTGCTGAAAGTATCCTCTCAGAACTAGAGACACCGGAAGCTTGGCAATTCAGCAAAGTTTAAATAATCCGAAGCTTTATAATAAAGATACAGGTAAATACACAACTCATTGGACATTAAATATTTTTGATGAGTTTTGTCAGCATAGATTACATGAATTAGTGGAAGCTGAGATAGTTGAGTTAGAAGAAATCAAAGATTCTAATGGAAATATTGATTATACAGTTACGCTAAATATAAATATGGAAGATGGGTTATCTCAAGACGAAATCGATGCACTTATGTGTGTAATAACAGGAAATCCAACTTTACTTAGTTTTGGAGCAGAAACTCAGGCACATGCAGATATTTATTCAAAAGGTGGATTGTATAATTGGAATGAGATTGGGTTTTCTACAATAATAGCAGATGCTGGAGTCGATGAAGATAGTGGATGGACTCCTGAAGATCCATATAAAATGTATTATTCATATGAAATTGATTTTGATGACCCTTCAATTCCTACTGTTGAGGTTAATAAAGGCTCATACATTGTTAATCAGGAAAACGCATTTGGTGATGATGCATATGAATATATAGATGGATATAAATAATTGTAAATGAATTGGATGGTGCATGATGAAAAGGAAAATTATTATCACAAGTTTTCTTGTAGTTTTTGTTCTGATTTTTGTGTTTTTTGTAAAATTTGGAAGAAGAGAAATAGTGTATCTTCAAAAGCCATCAGACGGTGATTATTACATTAAGATATATCAGATAGGATATTACCTAAGTTGTGAATATCAGTGCCTATGTGTTTTATACGGCCCTGACGGAGTGATTTCAAAAGAGTATTTTAATGCTATATCAATTGAATCAGGATATACATATATGAAAGAAGGATACAACATCTTTACTTGCTGGATGGATGAATATGTTTCAGTTAGCGTTAGAGAAGGAGACTTAGGAGAGGTTGAGATAAGATACTATATTGACGGAAGAATAATTCGGACAAAGCGTAATTGAAAGTATTGGTGGTAAGAAATGAAAAAGACAATTAAAAAATAGGCTGTTTTGTTGGAATAGTTTTAATTATCTCATTAATGGTATTTCTTAAATTAGGAAGAAGAGAAGTAAAAACTGTACATAAACCATCAGACGACAATTATTACATTTCGTTTTATCAAATAGGATATTAAAAAAATCTGAATATCATTGCATATGTATTTTATATGGACCAAATGGTGAAATATCAAGAGCTGATTTTGATGCAATGTCTACTGATCAACTTACAAGAAGTCATATGGACAACAGAGTTTTAATTGAATGGAATGAAGATTATGTTTCTGTAAGTGTAAGAGCCCCTGAATTTGGAGGAATCAAAAGAAATTTTTATCTTGATGGAAGAATAACTTCTGAAAAGTGTCATTGGGGAGCAGATTTCTAATGATTTTACAGGAAAAGGAAGAGTAAAAGTGAAAAAGAATATTATTAAATCTGTAGCAGGAGTTATGGCAACTGCGATGGTTATATCCGGGTGTACTTCTTCGGTTATTGAATTGAGTGACGATACAAATGAGAATAATACTGATAATGTAAGTCAGGAAGAGAATGACAATTTGAATTCGTCAGATAGTTCTGATGAAAAAAATAGCGAAGCAGACTCTGAATCTGGCAGCAGTGATCAAAATGATAATGAAGACACCTTGTGGGACTCTCCAATGGCTGAATATGTTCCAGAGTCACCATATTCATACTATATAAAATTTGTAAATGAAGAAATCGCTACCAGATCTGATGATAAATACTTCTCGGATTATATAACAGGAGATTATAAATACGTATGCTGTGATCTTAGCGGTGATGGAATTGCAGAACTGGTTATTTTGTCTTTTGAAGATGATGAAGAGAGGCTGGTTGTATTTAGTTATGACAGCGATAAGGATGAAATCTATAATTCGATAAATCGCAAATATAATTCTGATTGTGATTACATTTCAAAGAATGGCTTTGCACTTATCAATTCATATGAAGATGAATCCGGCAACAGATATAGCGGTAAGACAGATGACGAATCCTATACCCAGAAGATCAGTATAATATTGTCAGACGACTCTTCAAAAATGGGTTATTCATTATTCCAGTGGAAGAGAGATGCAGGAAGTAGCGAGTATGATGGACCTTCTGAAGATATTTATGATCAGATAATGGAGATGGCATCTGATCAGGTTACCTTATCTGAAGGAAAAAAGCCTGAAGATATGATTCCATATCTTGAAGAATGTGAAAAAAGCTTTGATGACTCAATCAAAGAATTCAAACTCTTTAAACAGAATGGAAACGGTATATTCCGTAACCTTGGCAACGCAGACTTACCGGATAATGAATATGAAGATGCAGATGAAGCATATGAAGCTTTTATAAATAATGAAACGACGGTAAGGTGCGAATATGGAATAAAGGCATATGATACTTATTTTTCATATATTTATGGAGAAAAGTATGCGTTATCCAGATGGTATGATCCGGATGATTCTGATACATTGGAAACCCGCTACATAGACTGTGGAGACGATGGTAGCAAGGAACTGTTAATAAGCGTTACAGAAGAATTAAACTATGAACCCATCGAAACTATATATGTCATCAGCTTTTATGAGGGACATCTATATTTGCGCTTTATTACTGAAAATAGCTCCAGGTCATATGTTTCCGTTGGAGATGATGGTTGCATTTATGGCGGTGGAAGTGCAAGTGATTCTGTTGAAATCAGGGATGAAGCATTTTTGGATTCAGATATTATCTTTCATTATATCTATCAGTTAGAAATGGTAAGCGGAGAAGCCCTAAAA
>NZ_JAILQF010000361.1 GCF_024699075.1 Butyrivibrio sp. | reverse complement strand
AGGTCACGTTCTGCCTTTTTTCTTCTGTTATTGATGGTCTCAAAGCCGGCATGATAAAAGGTAAGAGGTATTTCAAAATATTTTGGGCTGTCATAATCCATTGGGACAAGTTCCTTGTTTATGGGCTCAATTGTCTCCTGGATAGTGCCTTTATAGGAATAGAGGGTTCTGTTATAAAGTCTTGCAACAAAGTCATGTCTTGACTGCTGAGCTTCATTGCCGGGATAAGGACTTATTCTGTTGACCATTCCTACCTCAAGCGGGTGCTCCTTGATTATTTCATTAAGGCGCAGAATATCTGCAAGTACAAGGTATTCATCGCAGTCTATAAACAGGATCCAGTCGTTTGATGCGCGGGCAGCACAATAATTTCTGGCTGCGCTGAAGTCATCGCACCAGTCAAAATGAAATATATTTTTAGTATACCTTTCAGCGATCTCGACTGTCTTGTCGGTGCTTCCGGTATCGGTGAGTATGATCTCGCTTTGTAAAGGAGTGATCGCCCTTAAGCATTTTTCTATATTCTCTTCTTCATTTTTGGATATAATGCATACGGATAACTCCGGCATGGTGATTCTCCTTTAATTGATAACTTTTATTAAATCTGATGAACAATTGATAAAAAAATAACTATCTTTATATACATTATATATGATTTTTAGCTTATAAGCTATCATTACATTTGATATATAGCCGAATTGGGCTAAAGAAGGGGACTTATGGAAGATAATAAAAGAAATGTTATAGTGACTGGAGCTGCCGGTTTTGCCGGCATAAATCTTGTTATGGAGCTTCTTGATAATGACTATGAGGTTTTTGCAGTGGTGCGCCCGGGCTCAGCTCATAATGCAAGACTTGAAGACTTAAATAATGAAAGACTTCATATTATTCCACTTGAAATGGATGAACTTGAAAGACTTCCCTATGAGATATTCGAGAGATTTCCTGAGCTTACAGATGAAGATGAAGGGTTTGAGAGCTTTTTCCACCTTATGTGGGGAGGTGACAGGAACGACTTTGAAGTACAAAAGATCAATGTCGTAGGGGCTATTCATGCTGTAAGAGCTGCATCTATGGTAAAGTGCAGACGTTTTATCGGGATAGGATCACAGGCAGAATACGGAGCTACCAGAAAGATACAAACAGAAGATCTTTCTCCTGTGCCTGTAACCTCCTATGGTGCCTGCAAGGCCGCGGCCTGCTATCTTACAAAGAATCTGGCAGAAAGTCTTGGAATGGAATGGATATGGGCAAGGATTTTCAGTCTTATAGGAAGGTACGAGCCTCATGGAAGGATGCTTCCTGATCTTGTATACAGGGCATCAAACGGAATGAAGATGGATCTTTCATCCTGCAGACAGAGCTGGAATTATCTGGATGTTACAGACTGTGCAAGGGCTTTGATAGCACTGTCTGAACGCGGCAAAGAAGGAGAAATATATAATATAACAGATGGAAAGTGCCTTACCCTTAAGCAATATGTGGAAAGGGCTAATGCATGGGTATATGAAAAGACCGGAAAAATGGCAGAGATAGCATACGGAGATGATCCTGAGCCTTTTATATCGCTTCAGCCCGATGGAAGTAAGCTTCTTAGGGATACAGGCTGGAAGCCTTGCAGGGGATTTGAAGATAGTTTGCAAGAATATTGTACAAAATAAGACTGCAAATTGACCTGTTTTTTATCTTGTAAGTACAAATTTATTAAAGATGAAAATTTCTTGTGTTTCGTACTTGCAATAACGGTTTTATGTGCTATAATTTCAAAAGCAAAAATTTATACGAAGTTGTACATTACTATAAAACGATAAAAAGGTATCTGTTTTATAAAACAACATCCGTTACTGCAAAAATAACCAAAAAATATATAGAAAAAATGCCTGATTTGTGTGAAAAATTCATGGAGGCTTTTGTAACATCGCTTTAAAGCCACGTTATGAACTGAAATACACTAGTTGGGCATTTTTACATTTTTACCAAAAAAACGTACAAAAATTCTATATGGTTTCACAGAATTTTTACACAAAAAGGGGTTGTCGTAAAACAGTTTATGTTTTATACTTTGTAGCTGATGTAGAAGTAACCGAGAAAAATATTTCGGATTTATTGCATATCACATATCAGTGTTTACTGATGTGTTTAGGTACAACAGGAAAATTTACCATTACCAGGAGGTGGACACCAATGACAAAGGCACAGATTTTAAAGAAAGAAATTTTATCACAGTATAAGAGCGTAAGACAGTTCGCTATTGAAATGTCAATTCCTTACAGCACACTTGTAACAGCTCTTGATCGTGGTATTGAGGGTATGGCATACGGTACTGTTATCCGCATGTGTGACAGACTTAACCTTAACCCTGTAGACTTTACTCCACTTGAAAGAGGACAGGATCTTGGAAACAGCATCGTTGAGAATCGTGTAATGAAGCAGTACATCAAGCTCAACAAGCCTGGACGTAAGAAGATTCTTGATATCATGACTGACTTCTCAGAGCTTGCAAAATATCAGGCATAATTTCTATATATTGAGTGAAGTATTTAAGTATTATTTAAGTATATAACGATAAGATCTGTATTAGAGTTTAAAGCTTTAATGCAGATTTTTTTATGCCCTTTAACAAGGCTCTTCATCCGTGACATTATAGCCACTATCTGATAAAATAAGAAAGATATGGGAGGAATTAGCTTTGGCTTTGATTAAACTTTCAGACTATGTTGCCGCTTTCCTTGTGCAGCATGGTATAAGTCAGGTGTTTATGGTAGTCGGAGGAGGCGCTATGCACCTGGATGATAGTCTTGCAAAAAATGATGGGCTTAAACTTTTGTTTAATCATCATGAGCAGGCATGCAGTATGGCTGCGGAAAGTTATGCAAGGATACACGAAGGACCTGCGTGCGTATGTGTCACAACGGGACCAGGCGGTATAAATGCAATGACTGGTGTGGCAGGTGCATATCTTGATTCAATCCCTATGATGGTTATAAGTGGTCAGGTAAGATATGATACTTTTTCAAAAAGTACAGGACTTCCATTAAGAGCTCTTGGAGATCAGGAGTTTGATGTAACAACATCTGC
>NZ_JAILQF010000359.1 GCF_024699075.1 Butyrivibrio sp. | reverse complement strand
TCAGAAGAAAAGTCTGCAAAGCCCTTTTCATAAAGACCATTTACAAAATCAATTGCGCGCTGTCCGGATTCTTCTATCGGTACAGACTGGCTGTAGATATACTCAAGCTTGTCGCCTGAAGGCGCAAGTGTGAAGTTGACCTGGGTACCTATGATCTTGCCATCGCCTATGTCCATAGGAACAACTTCTGCTGATAATACTTCTCTTACAACTCCTGGTGCAAAAAGAATTCTCATAAAAACCTCCTTGAGCATAATATTTATCTTTTGGATCAATATATTTTTTGAATAGAAAATATAAATAATTGAAACAGACCAATACTTATATCGGTATAAAATATATTTTGTTTACAAAATAAATATTTAAAACTTTTGATCAGTTCAAGAAATGCAGTTATAGTGCACTTCTTGCAGGGACGGGCATAGAAGAGCATAAATCAGAAATTCAAAAACCTATAAATTTGCGCATAAGTTGTGCTATAGTATCAGTTGTTGATTACAGACTGTCCGAGTTATCAAAACGCAAGGACAGCAGTATGTTTTATGCGCGTAGTTTAGTTAGTGGTTAACTCCTATATTAAACATGGGAGTTTATGAAAGGATTTTTAATGATTAAAGCAGTTATTTTTGATATGGATGGAACGTTGTATGATACCGAAGCTGTGTATAGAAGAGCCTGGGTCAAGGCTGGAATCCCTGATGATTTCTATCTCCAGCTTATAGGCAGAAGCCATGTCAATATTGTTCAGATGCTTAATGACAACGGATATGATTCTGATAAAATATACGAACTTAAGAATAAATATACTGAAGAAGAGATAAGTAAAGGAATTCCTGTGAAGGAAGGAACCTTAAAGACTCTTAAATGGTGTAAGGAAAATGGCCTACTTACAGCAATAGCAACATCTTCTGCCAAGAATGTTGCAAAGAGGTACCTTAAAGATACCAACATGGAAGCATATTTTGATCAGATAATAAGTGGCAATCAGCTTGAAAACGGTAAGCCGGCTCCTGATATCTTTATTTATGCAGCTGGAGAACTTGGAGTAGATACAAATGAGTGCATGGTTGTAGAAGATAGTTTCAACGGAGTAAGAGCAGGTAAGGCAGCAGATATGATCACAGTAATGGTACCTGACATCATTCCTGCAGATGAGGAAATGAATAAACTTGCTGATAAGATACTTGACAGCCTTGACGAGTTTTCTGATTATGCAAAGCAGTTTATAAAAAATTAATCATGCAAAATGTAAAAATATTCATTTGGCATATTTATTTTGCCAAAAAGAAATAATATAATTGTTAGGTGCAACTTACAAAGCACAATTTAATTTTACGATAGAGAAAGCAGGAGGAATTAAATATCATGAAGATAGGTATATTAGGTTATGGTAACCTTGGAAGAGGTGTGGAAATTGCAGTTAATGCAGCACCTGATATGGAACTTGTAGCTGTATTTACAAGAAGAGATCCAGAGAGCGTTTCTATTATCTCCAAGGATGTACCGGTTGTTAATATAAAAGATGTTGCAGATTATAAAGACAAGATCGATGTTATGGTTATCTGCGGAGGATCAGCTACAGACCTTCCTGTTCAGACACCTGAATATGCGAAGATGTTCAATGTAATTGACAGCTTTGATACACATGCTCGTATTCCGGAGCATTTTGCCAATGTTGATAAGGCTGCAAGAGAATCTGACCATGTAGGACTTATCTCATGCGGATGGGATCCGGGTCTTTTCTCACTTAACAGAGTATACGCCAATGCTATTCTTCCTGATGGTAAGGACTACACATTCTGGGGTAAGGGCGTAAGCCAGGGACATTCAGATGCTGTTCGTCGTATCGAAGGCGTTAAGAATGCCAAGCAGTACACAATCCCTGTAGATGCAGCTCTTGAAGCTGTAAGAAATGGTGAGAACCCAGAGCTTACTACACGTGATAAGCACACAAGAGAAGTATTTGTAGTAGCTAAGGAAGGCGCTGATAAGGCTCGTATCGAAAAAGAGATCAAAGAGATGCCTAACTACTTTGATGAATACAATACAACTGTTCATTTCATTGATGAAGAAGAGTTTATAAAGAATCACTCAGGAATGGCTCATGGCGGATTTGTATTCAGAAGCGGTAGAACAGGTGTTAATAAGGAAAATAATCACATTATCGAATATAGCTTAAAACTTGATTCAAACCCGGAATTTACAACAAGCGTGCTTGTAGCTTATGCAAGAGCTGTAAAGAGAATGTATGATGAAGGACAGCGTGGATGTAAGACAGTTCTTGATGTTCCACCTGCATATCTTTCTGAAAAGAGTGGAGAAGAGCTTAGAAGTCATCTTCTTTAACCGACATAGAAGTACATCCCTGTACTTCTAAACATGTCGAGATTACATCCTGTAAATAACCGACATAGAAGAACTAAATAGAATCCTGATCCCGGTGTTTTGATGATAGAGTGCATATTAATGTAAACTGATTACATGAATGTGTATTTATGGTATCGTTAAATATAGCAAAACATCGGGATTTTTTTGCGCTTTTATGTTGATGGGTATTCAAAATGTTCTAGGCAGTATGGCTTAGATTATTTCAGGTTTTTTAATGAGGTGGGTATGAGATTTAAAACAAGAAGCAGAATGGTTTTGTTCTTTTTAAGGGGTAGTCTTCATTTTTTTGTATATGGAATAATTGCTTCATTACTTGTTGCATTCCTTGATATGATCAATCCAAAGATCATACAGTATACAGTTGACTACTGTATAGATGATTCACAGTCAAGTCTTCCTGTCTATATGAGCTTTATCATGGACTTACTTGGCGGACGAGAGTTTATAAGATATAACCTTTTGTATATTGCGATCCTGATTATCTGTATAGCTACAGTGTCGGCTATATTTCGTTATTTATCAAAAGTATACAATACAAGGGGCGCTGAAAAGCTCGTTGAGACTATGCGTAATACTCTCTTTGAGCATATATTAAAGCTGCCTTATTCTTGGCATTCCAAGAATCATACAGGAGACATTATCCAAAGGTGTACGTCTGACGTTGAGACCATCAAGAATTTCCTTTCAGGTCAGCTTGTATCACTATTTAGAGTAGTGATAATGATCGGTATGGCTCTTTATTTCATGTTTTCTATTAATACTAAACTTTCCTTTATAGCAATGATCCTTTTCCCGGTGCTTATACTTTATTCTTTCTTTTTCCACACAAGAATAGGAAGCACTTTCCAAAAAGCAGATGAGCAGGAAGGTAAGCTCTCTTCAATAGCTCAGGAGAATCTTACAGGAGTACGTATTGTAAGAGCCTTTGGACGTGAACAGTACGAGAAGGATAAGTTTGTCTCTTACAATGAAGATTACACCAAAATGTGGATGAATCTTATGAAGCTTTTGTCCGCATTCTGGGCATCTAACGACCTTATATCAGGCCTTCAGGTCATGATCGTAACAGTTATGGGTGCGGTCTTTAGTGTAAGAGGTCATATCACTGCAGGAGAATTCATAGCCTTTGTATCTTATAATTCAATGCTTATATGGCCTGTAAGAATGCTGGGAAGGATTATTTCAGAAATGAGTAAAGCCGGCATCTCTATAGACAGGGTCAGATATATTATGAACAGTGCTGAAGAAAAGGATGCAGAGGGTGCTACTACTCCGCCTATAGACAGAGATATAGTCTTTGATAATGTATCTTATTCTTTTGAGGATAAAGATACAGTTAAAGCTAAGTCTATTGGTAGTGAAGATAATGGCTTTGATCATGGCATCCTTAAAAATGTCAGCTTCACTATAAAAAGCGGTACAACATTTGGAATACTTGGTGGAACGGGTTCCGGTAAGTCTACTCTTATGTACCTACTTGACAGGCTCTATGACCTTCCTGAAGACAGCGGCACCATTACAATAGGCGGTGTTGACATAAGAAATATTAAAAGGTCATGGCTTAGAAAAAATCTTGGATTTGTACTTCAGGAGCCATATCTTTTTTCAAGGACATTGTCAGAAAATATAGGTATTGCGGCAGCACCTGATGACAGAGGACGTGTAAGCATGGACAGAATAAGACATGCATCAAAGATAGCTGCACTTGATGAGTCTGTAGAGAAGTTCCCTTCAGGATACGATACCTTCGTAGGAGAAAGAGGAGTTACCTTATCAGGTGGACAGAAGCAAAGAACCGCTATAGCACAGATGCTTATAGAAGAGCCGCCTGTTATGATCTTTGACGATTCACTTTCTGCGGTAGACACTCAGACTGATGCACGTATAAGGAAGGCTCTTTCTGAGAATATAGATGATGCTACAGTCATATTGATATCTCACAGGATCATGACCCTTATGCATGCTGATAATATCATAGTTCTTGATAAAGGAAGGATCGTAGAGCAGGGAACTCATGAAGAGCTTTTAAAGCTAAAGGGTATATATTACACCTGCGCCAAACTTCAGGGACTTGATGTTGATGCAGTCTGACTGCTTTGACACGAAGTATTAACTCTAACCTACCTCATAACATGGTCATATGGAGATTTATATGAACGACAATAATAAAGATAAAAAAACTGAATTCAAGACGCTTCCTTTTCTTGGAATTCCCAAGCTTCTGCCTTATATGAAGCCTTACAAAAAGATCATAATTCAGATGGTGATATTGGGAATGCTGAGTTCACTTGCGGACTCTGCTTATCCTTTATTCAACCAGTATGCAATAAACAATTTTATAGGACTGTCAACCTTAAAAGGTCTTCCTGTATTTATAGGTGTTTATATCATAGTCCTTATACTTCAGACAATAGACAACTATATAACAGTTGCAATGTGCGGTAAGGTTGAGATGAGCATCAACAGAGACCTTAGAAATGCTTCATTTTCACATCTTCAGGAGCTGTCACTTTTTTACTTTAATACCAATAATGTTGGATATATCCATGCCAGGGTTATGAGTGACTCGGGCAAAATAGGTGAAATGATAGCATGGAGATTCATGGATATAGTATGGCAGCTGTCATACATAATCTTCGTACTTGTAATGATGGTTGCTATCAACTGGAAACTGGCTCTTATAATTCTTGCTCTTGTGCCTATAGTTGTAATACTTGTAGCAGTATTCCAGAAAAAGCTTCTCATCATCAACAGAAAGATACGAGAAATAAACTCAAAGATAACCGGTAATTTTAATGAAGGTATAACAGGAGCTTCTTCTATCAAGACTCTTGTAGTTGAAGATAAGATCCGTGAAGACTTTGAAAAAGATACTGATAAGATGCAAAAGACAGCAGTAAGGTCGGCTCGCTATTCAGCCTTCTTTACAGCTACAGTTACCATGGTATCATCATTTGCTCTTGCTATAGTACTTTGGTACGGCGGAACACTTTCTGTAGAAGGACTTATGACTATAGGAACTATATCCGTTTTTGCTTCATATGCTCTTGGTATTATGGAACCTATTCAGAACGTAGTTGTGACATTCTCTGAAATCATTGCTATTCAGGTCAATATTGAAAGATTCACAAGGCTTATGGAAACAGAATCTGACGTATCAGACAGACCTGAAGTTATAGAGAAATACGGTGATACATTTAATCCCAAAAAAGAAAACTGGGAAGAGCTTAAAGGAGATATTGAATTTAAAGACATTACTTTCCGCTATCCTGATGGAGAAGAGAATGTACTTGAAAACTTCAACTTAAAGGTTCCTCAGGGTACAAGCGTAGCAATAGTCGGAGAGACAGGAGCGGGTAAGTCAACACTTGTAAACCTTGTCTGCAGATTTTATAAGCCTACAAAGGGACAGATCCTCATTGACGGGCATGATGCAGCTGACAGGTCTATAGGCTGGCTTCATAATTCCATAGGTTATGTACTTCAGACACCACACCTTTTCTCAGGTTCTGTAAGAGAGAACCTTAAATATGGCAAAGAAGATGCTACAGATGAGGAAATCTGGGAGGCACTTGACCTGGTTGCAGCAGGAGATGTTGTAAGAAGAATGGACAAGGGCCTTGATAGTGATGTAGGAGAAGGCGGAAGTCTTCTTTCAACAGGTGAAAAGCAGCTTCTGTCATTTGCCAGAGCTATCCTGTCAGATCCAAGAATACTGATCCTTGACGAAGCTACAGCTTCTATTGATACAGTTACTGAGAAGAAGATCCAGAATGCCATAAAAGTAATGACCAAAGGCCGTACTACATTTGCAATAGCACACAGACTTTCAACTATTACAGATTCTGATGTGATACTTGTAGTTGATAATGGAAGAATAGTAGAAAGCGGCACCCATGAAGAACTTATACTGGCCGGTGGAAGGTACTTTGAGCTGTTTACAAGACAGTTCAATGACATTGTTATTAATAAATCAATTGAAAAAGCACTTGCACATTGACAAGAAAGTAATTACTATAAGAAAAGTTGAAACGTTTGGTCAAAAAATCTTTTTTACTTAAAGAAAAAGGAGTCATATGGAAACATCTGCAAAGTTACCCGAATTATTTGGGAGCATGGTATTCAATGAAGAAACCATGAAAGAACGCCTTTCCAGTGCATCTTATGAAGCATGGAAAAAATCTGTTACTGACGGAACACCACTTGAGCTTTCAACAGCCAATGAAATTGCCGAAGCTATGAAGCAATGGGCTGTAGAAAAGGGAGCAACACATTTTACACACTGGTTCCAGCCTATGACAGGTCTCACAGCTGAGAAGCATGACAGCTTTATCTCTCCAACAGATGATGGAAGAGTAATCATGGAATTCTCAGGAAAAGAGCTTGTAAAGGGCGAACCTGATGCATCAAGTTTCCCATCAGGCGGACTTCGTGCAACATTCGAAGCAAGAGGATATACAGCATGGGATCCTTCTTCACCTGCATTTATTAAAGATGGTTCTCTTTACATCCCTACAGCATTCTGCTCATACGGCGGAGAAGCTCTTGATAAAAAGACACCTCTTCTTCGTTCAATGGAGGCTCTTTCAGGGGAAGCTGTCAAGATGCTTCACCTTCTTGGATATGAGGATGTTAAGAGGGTAAATACAACAATCGGTTCAGAGCAGGAGTACTTCCTGATCGATAAGGACTACTACAAGAAGAGAAAAGACCTTCTGTTTACCGGAAGGACACTGATCGGAGCACCGGCTACCAAGGGTCAGGAGATGGAAGATCACTACTTTGGTGTGATCAAGCCCAAGGTATCAGCATACATGCATGATCTTGACGAAGAGCTCTGGAAGCTTGGAATTCCTGCAAAGACCAAGCACAACGAGGTTGCTCCGTCGCAGCACGAGCTGGCTCCTGTATTTGAGACAGCAAACATCGCTGTAGATCACAACCAGCTCACTATGGAAGTTATGAAGAAGGTCGCAGACAAGCACAACTACGCATGTCTTCTTCATGAGAAGCCCTTCGAGGGAATCAATGGATCAGGAAAACATAACAACTGGTCTGTTTGTACAGATACAGGAATGAACCTTCTTGATCCCGGCAAAAAGCCCGGTGAGAACATTCCTTTCCTGGTATTCCTCATGGCAGTAATCGCAGCAGTTGATGAGTATGCACCGATCCTGAGACTCTCCGTAGCATCTGCAGGAAATGACCACAGACTCGGCGGAAACGAGGCACCACCTGCCATCATTTCAATCTTCGTCGGCGATGAGCTCGCAGGAGTACTTAAGAGTGTTGAGGAAGGCACAGCTTATGAGAGCCAGGGCAAGGTTCAGATGGCCATGGGCGCTACTGTTCTTCCGCACTTTACAAAGGACAACACAGACAGAAACAGAACATCACCTTTTGCTTTTACCGGCAACAAGTTCGAGTTCAGAATGCCCGGTTCAGCAGTTTCAGTAGCTAACGCAAACATCGTTCTCAACACAGCAGTTGCAGAGGAGATCGCCAAGATCTACGCAAAGCTTGAAGGAACTCCTGCTGATGCTCTTAAGGAGAAGGTAATGGAGGTACTTAAGGAAGTACTTTCAGCTCATAAGAAAGTTCTTTTCAACGGAAACGGATACACAGAAGAATGGGTTGCTGAGGCTGAAAAGAGAGGTCTTCCGAACCTTAAGTCACTTCCCGATGCAATGCCTTACTGGATTTCGGATGAGTCAATCGAGCTCTTTACAAAGCACGGAATCTTCACCAAGGAAGAGATCCACTCAAGATATGACATTCTTCTTGAGAACTACTCAAAGTCAATTCACATCGAGTCCCTGACAATGCAGGAGATGGTGAGAAAAGACCTGACAGAAGGAATCATCGCTTATGAGAAGGATCTTACAAAAGAGGTGATCCAGAAAAAGAGCGTTCTTGAGGGCGCAGCGTGTGAGCTGGAATGCGGACTTTTAAAGACATTGGATGGAGCATCCGCAGGAATCAGCGGAGCGCTCAAGAAACTCTATGATGATACCAAGAAAGCAGAAGGCATGGATGATCTTCTCGGACAGGCAAGCTTTTACCAGGAGACAATCCTTAAGGATATGGATGAGCTTAGAAAATATGCGGATGAAGCCGAGGCTGTTATCCCTGATGAATACTTGAGCTACCCTACATACGGCCAGATGCTCTTTTCACTTAGATAAAAAGACATAAAGAATACGATAGAGGTATAAAAGCAATGGAAAACTGGATGAACGAACATGATGCATGCGGGATAGGAGCAGTGATAAATATAAACGGAAAGCCCGATAACAAGGTGCTTGACGATGCCCTTTCCATCGTAGAAAAGCTTGAGCACAGAGCAGGAAAAGATGCCAGCGGAAAAGTCGGCGACGGCGTGGGAATCTTAGTACAGATCTCTCACAAGTTCTTTTCCGGAGAGGCTAAAAAGCTCGGATTTAAGATCGGCGGCGCAGGGGACTATGGTATAGGAATGTTTTTCCTGCCGCAGGATTCAATGAAGCGCATGTTCGCGAAGCGAATGCTTGAAGTCATTGCAGAAAAAGAAAACCTTAAGGTCATCGGATGGAGGGATGTGGAAACACATCCCGAAATTCTTGGTGAGGTTGCAAGAAGCTGCATGCCACACATCAGTCAGTGCTTCATTGAGAGGCCATCCGATGTGGAGAAGGGAATAGAGTTTGACAGAAAGTTATACTGCCTCAGAAGAGAGTATGAGAAATCTTCTGAGGATACTTATATTTGCTCATTTTCATCCAGAACCATCGTCTATAAAGGAATGTTTTTGGTGGGACAGCTTAGAAACTTCTATGAGGACCTGTTATCACCGGATTACCAGAGCGCTATTGCACTGGTGCACAGCAGATTTTCCACAAATACCACACCTTCCTGGCAGAGGGCACATCCGTATCGCATGATCGCACACAACGGTGAGATCAATACCATAAAGGGTAACAGCGACAGGATGCTGGCCCGTGAGGAGACCATGTCGTCAGATGTATTTAAGGAGGAACTTTCCAAGGTCTATCCCGTCATTGCATCCTCCGGATCTGATTCAGCCATGCTTGATAACACCTTGGAGTTCCTGTACATGAACGGCATGGATCTCCCTCTTGCTATGATGATCACAATACCTGAGCCCTGGAAGCACAACGATTTCATGTCTCAGGACAGAAAAGATTTTTATCACTACTACGCAACCATGATGGAGCCCTGGGACGGACCGGCTGCAGTTCTTTTCACGGACGGTGAGCTCTTTGGAGCAACGCTGGATCGTAACGGACTAAGACCATCAAGATATTATGTGACCAAGGATGGAAGACTGATTCTTGCATCCGAAGTTGGCGTTTTGGATATCCCGGAGGAGAACATCCTTGAGAAATCAAGGCTTTCACCGGGACACATGCTACTGGTCAATACAAAAGAAGGACGCATAATCTCCGACAAGGAGTGTAAGGACAGATATTCACTGGCAAAGCCCTATGGCGAGTGGCTCGACAGATATCTTCTGCACCTAGGCAAACTGTCGGTTCCAAATAAAAAGATACCTACCCATACCCAGGAGATGAGAGACAAGCTCTATAAGGTGTTCGGGTATTCCTACGAGGACGTCAAACAGCAGATCATGTTAATGGCTACAAACGGCATAGAATCTACTGTTTCCATGGGAACTGACGTCCCTCTTGCCATGCTGTCCAAGCATCATCAGATGCTGTTTTGCTATTTCAAACAGCTCTTTGCACAGGTTACAAATCCGCCTATCGACTCGCTTCGCGAGAAGGTAGTCACCGATACCACAGTTTATATCGGCTCTGACGGAAATCTCCTTGGGGAAAAGAGCGACAACTGCCGTGTTCTTGAGGTTAACAACCCGATTCTTACGGGCGTTGATCTCATGAAGATCGAAGCTCTGGATCAGCCGGGCTTTCATGTAAAAAAGATATCCCTTCTGTATTACAAGAACACTCCTATGGAGAGGGCTCTGGACCAGCTGAACATCTCAGTGGACAGGGCTACTGCAGAGGGCGTTAACATCATCGTTCTCTCAGACAGGGGTGTTGATGAAAACCACATGCCTATCCCTTCGCTTCTGGCTGTATCCAGCGTCGAGCAGCACCTGGTAAGGACCAAGCAGCGCACGGCAGTATCCCTTATTCTCGAGAGCGGAGAGCCAAGGGACGTTCACCAGATCGCAACACTTCTCGGTTTTGGTGCCCGTGCCATTCATCCGTATCTGGCTCATGAGTGCATTGCTGAGCTCATTGATATCGGAATTCTTGATAAGGATTATCACACAGCAATAGCTGACTACAACAAGGCGCTTCTGGGCGGAGTTGTTAAGATCGCAGCCAAGATGGGCATCTCAACCCTCCAGTCCTATCAGTCTGCCAAGATATTTGAGGCCATCGGCCTGTCAAAAGAGTTTGTTGATAAATATTTCACCGGAACCACCAGCAGAGTGGGCGGAATCGGCAT
>NZ_JAILQF010000358.1 GCF_024699075.1 Butyrivibrio sp. | reverse complement strand
TTTTATAATTTAATTAGTTGGCCATATCAAGAATCTGCTGATAAATATCTGCAAGATCTCCTGTAGCATACTGCTCTACGATTGGTTTACAAGCTTCCTGCCATGGTGTCTTATCAGTTACTTCGATAACATTACGACCATCAGCTTTAAGCTGTTCAAGAACTTCATTTTCTTTCTGTTCAGAAACCTCTCTACAATAATCAGAAGCAATCTTACCTGCATCAAGGATTACCTGCTGCTGATTCTCTGTAAGTTCGCCCCATGACTTCTCTGTGATGATAGTCATCATTGCGCCAAGTGTATGTCCATCAAGTGTAAGGTTAGGACCTACTTCATCAAATGAGTTGGACTTATAGTTAGCTGTTGGCTGCTCAGCGCCATCAATTGTTCCATTCTGAAGTGACTGATAGATTTCAGACATAGATACAGGTGATGGTGTTGCGCCAAGATTCTCAACCATTGCTGTCATAACAGGGTCATTGGATACGCGGATCTTCATACCCTTCATATCTTCAGGTGATGAGATTGGCTTATCTTCTGCTGTAAAGAAGTGACGGAATCCCTCTTCTCCATAATAAAGGCCCTTAACTCCAAGTCCTATCTCTGAAGACTGATTAAGGAAATCCTGTGCAAGCTCTGAGTTAGCAAATGTCCAGAAATGGTCTCTATCCTGGAAAGTATAAGGAAGTGAAAGAAGTGTTGCCTTGTCACATCCATATGAATTAAGTGCAAAAGCTGAAATACGGCAGATGTCAACTGTTCCTGTTCCGCCAAGCATACCATCAAGGATGTCTGCTTCAACACCAAGAACACCGCTGCCCTGAAGATCGATCGTAATAGAACCGCCAGACATGGCTTCTACTGCTTCTTTGAATTTAGTATCCATGGCACCACAGATTGTTCCATCAACAGGATTAACCTCTGCCATTGTAAGTGTTACTGCCGGATCTGCAGCTGCTGCTTCATTAACTTCATACTCTGAACTTGTATCCGCAGCATCTGTCTGCTGTGTTGTATCTGTAGTTTCAGTCTCGTTTGAAGTATCCTGTACTTCCTGTGAAGCATCCTGTGAGCTGTCAGCCGGAGCATTAAGTCCGCAGCCTGACATCATTGCAACTGCAATAGATGCGCTCATCAAAGCACTAAATAGTTTTTTTCTCATAGTCTAACCCTCCCAACTATAATTGATCACAGAAATACTAATTAGATATTTTTAATCCAAATAATATTGAACGCTCTAAGCCTTCAAATTATCTGCTTTCTGCGACCATGTCATTGTTTACAATCACATTATATAGTGGAAAAATACGACTATAAAATAGCAATATTTTTACATCGAATAGTAAAATTTGAACTAAATACAATTATTATGTATAGTTTTAATAATATTCAATTGCTATTTATGTGCACAATATACAACGCATAATTACATATTTAATCTATAATCACTTGGCAGACATTTCATTACTCTTTTAAAAACTTTGGTAAAATAATTTGAATCCTCATATCCCACAGCTTTGCCTATATCCTTAACGCTAAGCTGGGTCGTTTTTAACAGCTCAACTGCCTTTTTGATCCTGTATTCCGTAAGAAAACTGATAAAGCTTTCTCCAAAATGCTGTTTGAAAAGTCTGCAAAAATATACCTCTGAATAAGCGAACTTTTCAGCCATTACCTGCACTGACAGATCCTCACCGTAATGCTTCTCTATGTATTTAAGAATCTCATCAGCAGTGCTTTCATTGCTTCTATCGCTATCATCTAAGACTTCAATTCTTCCTGCCGCTTTTTGAGGCTTACTTGCTCCTATTGCTTCCTCTACAGATAGTACAAGTTCTTTTTCATCACAGGGTTTTAACAGATATTCAAGCGCATGAACGGATATTGCTTTTCTGGCATAATCAAATTCATTAAAAGCAGTAAGGAAAATAATACCGCAGTCATAACTCATATCTCTTATTGCTTTAGCTGCTTCAAGTCCATTCATTCCCGGCATTTCAATATCAAGTATCAAAAGATCAGGAACATTTTTCTTAACCTTTTCAACAACTTCTCTTCCGTTTTCCGCTACTATTATCTTGCACCTGTCCCCAAAGTTATCGATCAGTTTTTTTCTTAAGACCATTCTCTCTATCATTTCATCATCTGCTATCAATATCGTATACATATAGTCACCGTTGTTCCTTGTCCCTCAATACTATCTACAGTTACATCGCTGTTTGCATAAAGGCTTCTGATCCTGTCCTTCACATTTGTAAGTCCTATACCTGCGTGATCCGAAGTTACTGATACAGACCTTGCATTAAGCTCATCAAGTTTGTCTCTGGTCATGCCTGCCCCTGTATCCATAACACTTATATAAAGCGATTCATCTTCCTTATAAACCTTAAGCTCTATCCTGCCACCATCTTCAATATGAGATATTCCATGCACCACTGAGTTCTCAACAATAGGCTGAAGAAGAAGAGCCGGCACTGTAATGCTGTTAATATCAAGACTTTCATCTATATTTTTGATATATACAAGTCTTGACCCAAATCTCATTCTCTGAAGATACATATAATCATCTATGATACTGATCTCCTGTGAAAGAGATACAAACTGAGAGCTTGTCCTTAAGTTGTATCTGAAAAGGTGTGACAGACTGGTTATCATCTTTTGGGTAGTATCAGCACCCTCAAGCTCTGCCATGCCTGATATAACATTAAGTGTATTAAAAAGAAAATGCGGATTTATCTGGCTTTGAAGTAGATCAAGTCTTGCGATACTTAGCTGCTTTTCTATCTCAAGCTTCTCCATTTCTTCTTTGTGGATCCTTTTAGTAAGTTCCTGATTTTCCTGAAGTGTATTTATATGCTCAGACATAGCATGCTTCATTATATTGAAGGTATCTACAAGTTCTCCTATCTCATCTTCATTAGATACTTTGATATCTTCTGCATCAAATCTCTTTTCAGAAATGTCATGAACACCTTCTGCAAGCTTTTTAAGAGGCCTTGTTACTGTCATAGAAAGTATTCGTCCAAAACCTGCTGCAAGAAAAAGTCCTATTGCACTTATTATCGCAAGAACAAGAGGAAGTCTGTCTATAAGGGTGACTTTTCTTGAATATAGACCGCTTCCCTCTTTGACTGTTATCTTGGTAAGTTCCTGAATATATGAATATATACTGTTTTGCATATCATAAAGGTCGTATATTTTCTGATCAAGCTCGCCATTTAGCACATCTTTAAGAACTTTGTCCCTGTTCATTTCATAATAATCATAAGCATTGATTATTCTCCAGGTCCTTGCATATCTCTCAGCACCTATCTCATTGTATGTATAGGGAAGACCTGTAATAGTAGCTCTTGTATGAAGACACGCCTTTTCATAAGCTTCCTTGTTGGTATCTATATCATTTCTAATATACTTTTCGAAAGCTTCATTTTCCTCTTCAAATGCTGTCTGAACATTTACACACCTTGTAAGATCAGAAAGAATTGTTCCAAGATCATTTATTGATCCTCCGATTATGAACATATTAAAAACACCCACCGCTATAACCACAGCAATAATGGTAAGTGAATATATTCTAGTCTTTCTTTCAATTGAAAGTTTAAGCCATAACTTCTTCAATATTTTCATAATCTTCCATTTACATAATTCAGGTTCAAATTTTCTCTTTATTATTAATTAAATATGTGCTTATATATACTTCAGAATCATAAATTCATCTCATCATTTATGATTCCTAATAAATGAAACGATAATATTGGAGGTATAGTATGAAAAACGACAGATGGGTATATCACAAAGATGTAACACCTCAGGATCTTGGTAACGGCGTAGTAAGACGTGTCCTTGCTTACAGTAGCGACGTAATGACAGTTGAAAATCATTTTGAAAAAGGCGCTGTAGGAGCTCTTCATCACCATCCTCATACTCAGATAACTTACGTAGTTAGCGGTAAGTTTGAGTTTGAAATTGACGGTGAAAAACACGTTGTAGAAAAAGGTGATACACTCTTAAAGACTGACAGCGTAGAACATGGCTGCGTATGTCTTGAAGAAGGTATCCTTTTGGATATCTTTACCCCATATCGTGAAGATTTTGTAAACGACTAATGCGCTGACTTGTTCATATCTGATCAAAGATGAATGAGTAAGTACACTAGTATCTCCCCTCAAAATTTACCACTATAAAATAGCACATTTCCTGTAAAAAAAAAAGACTCTCGTTTTAGAACAGATTCCTGCGATGCAGGTTTCTATTCTAAATCGAGAGTTTTTTCATGATCCTTATTTATGATCTTTATTATTTCAATGCCCTATATAACAGTATCAGATAACTAGTATAAGTCTTTTCTAAAGGCATCTGCTATAGTTTACTCCGGATATACCAGCTGATCTTCGCTTATGTTATAGAGCACATTATCCAGGTATCTAGCTGCAAGAAAGTTAGCCATTGCAAGGTTCTGATCCAGATAATTGCCGCAGTCTCTTGCCGCTGCCCCAGGGATATCACCTTCAAAATCTCTTATGAATTCAAAAAGTCTTGTAAGAAGGTCCACAATATCCCTGCTATCAAGATCTCCTGCCAGAACCAGATAGAATCCTGTCCTGCAGCCCATAGGACCAAAATATATGGTCCTATCACCAAACTCCTTATCATTTCGAAGAAATGTTGCACCAAGATGCTCTATCGTATGTATTTCTGCTGTATTCATAACAGGTTCCTTGTTAGGTGCTGTCATGCGAAGATCGAAGGTTGTGATCACTTCCTCTCCTACAGTATCCCTGCGTGATACATACACTCCAGGTACTAGTTTTAAATGATTAACTGTAAAGCTTGCTATCTTTTCCATTTCATATCCTTTCTCATCAATTGTTTACTACTGCTCACGCTTGAACAGACAAGCATCCTTAATGACTTTATATGATAGTTTACGTTCTTCACACATATTCAGACAAAGTCACTACATCATTTCCGCTCCAGGTATATAGTGCAAGAAGTGCCTGATCATAAGTCTGCATCTTATGAATCTTATTAGAAGGATGCAGGATCACTTCACCGGGCACTCTTTTGCTGGTTGCTCCTTCAAGTGTCCATTCTGCAATACCTGATAGGACTTTGTATAGCTCTATGGCAGGATGTCTGTGCTCCGGGTACAAAGTGTAAGGTGATATCAATGTAAATCCAAGGCAGAAATCATCTGACTTGTATGGAGCTTCAGGCCCTATAAGCTCTGCCCATCCCATATATGAACCCAAGTCTTTCTTATCTTCTCTTTCTTCGTAGTTGTACTTCCAGGGAAGATAGTCGAATACTTCCCTGATAAGCCTTAGCAAGGGCTCCGTCTCTTTAGATCCATGAAGAGTAGATGACTCTGCATATTTCAAAAGTGGAGACGTGCTCTTTTCAAATGAGCCTGTCTGCTCCGGAATGTTATTACTATCTATATTGTTTTCATTCAAAAGCTTTATAGCTTCATCGATGATCTTTCTGATCTTTATATCAAGTTCTTTAGACATGTGACTTCAGCACTACGACTGTATGTCCTATGCTGCCTCCGTTTTTGAAGATTTCAAAAGCTTTAGTTGCAGTAAGTCTCTTATCTTCAAGCGCCTTCTCAATTTCAAAAGCTTTTCGGCCGGACTCTTCTACGCTGACTCCATTAAAGGCTTCTTCAAGATCTTTTGCTCTATAGAATATGAAGGGACCAAATCCCTCTTCTTCCTGCCTTGCATATCCTCCTATTACGTCCAAAGGCTCAGCCTGAACCTTCCACTGATAGGTATAGATCTCAGATTGTACCCCGGCCAGTTCTCCAAGTCTGATAAAAGAGCTAAGAGGTACTCTCCCTCCCATTAATGAAAATACAAATCCATCATCCGTAAGATAATCACCGGCCTGAACCAGAGCCAGATAGTGAAGATCCAGCATATCGCCGTGAACCTTATCAGGGATTTTCTCTAATCTTTTTTCAAGATAGTGACCACTGTTGCGGCTGTCTGTGACTTCCTTGTCATCTGCAAGCGGCACGTTCGGAAGGTTCTCGTATATGACGTCGAACTTCGGACGATTTTCAGGTTCTGACTCATTTGCAAATGGAGCAAAGAGGTCGCCTGCGCCGCTAAGCAGATTGTAGGTGCTATTTTTCTTAAGTCCTTTTTCAACATTTTGTCTTGCTATA
>NZ_JAILQF010000265.1 GCF_024699075.1 Butyrivibrio sp. | reverse complement strand
CACTTAATTATATCACTTACCTACTATGTAAAATAACTAGAGGCATATGTTTTGTACTTATCCAGGCTTAAGACCCATCCTTGTACCATTTGCCTGCATAAACACAGTAAACATGCCACATACCGCTTGCGAACAAAAACTATAAACGAAACAGCGAATACCTTTTAAGCAAATGGTTATAGTAATAGTTTAAAGATAATCTCATCTAGCTCTTTATCTTTTTTTATATTGTAAATAAACATTTTTATACAAATATTGAACTATAGCAACCACTGGCACTACTAAAATCATTCCGACTACACCGAATACTCCGCCTCCTACCAGCATCGCAATAAACATCCATATTCCGGATATTCCAAAGCTCTCTCCAAATAACTTTGGTTTAATAATTAATCCATCTAATATCTGTAGAATAACTGTAAAAGCTAAAAAACATAATGCCAGCTTTGTATCATAGAACATTAGTATTACGCCACCTATTGCTGCTCCAATAACCGGTCCTACATTTGGTATAATGTTTGTAATTCCAGCTATTATTGAAATCAATATGCTATGAGGCATTGACATAACAAACATGAAAACAAAATTTGCCACGCCAATAATTAAACTATCAATAAGAGAACATTTAAAATAGGTTTTAATTATTCCAAATATATTTTTTAAATGATTTATTATCTTCTCATTTTTATCTGTACTACTTATGTTATCCATTTTTTCTCCTGTTTTGCCAAAGTTATACTATATTTTTCATCATTTATAGTTTTCAAAATAATGTGAACTACCCATCACCTAAAGGTAATGGGCTTCTAAGAGCCTAACGACTCTATTTAAGAAGTTTGATATTTAAGTTTCCACCTGAAATATCAGGCAATCCTTATTCTTACGGGCGTATCCACTTCGCCCCTACCGTATAGGATACTAAGATCCACAACGCTACTTTTACGCATGATGTTCAACGCCCCGTTAACATCAGCATTGAATGTTTTACCATTTGCCGTTTTGTAAAGCCCACGATGTATTCTGTCTCCGCTAAACTGATATTCCTTTGGATTATCTGCATTGTAAAAAGGGATATCATCCTTATCCCAGAATGAGGATTTTGATGTATAGGACTCTTCCTGTTTTACAAATACAATACCATTAAGTTCACAGAGATATTCAAGCTTGTCACGAAGACGGCCGTATGGGATATTAACAAAGTTCTGATTATTCTGTCTACCTATACGACTGCTGCGCTGGAATGTTTCGTTGTAACCAACTACAAGAGTTCCTATATCGTTAGCAATACAAAAGTCTATTATCTTGCGGGCTGCCTTATTCATATAGTCATTAACTTTATTATTGCGGTCACGGGCAATAGCTTTTTGTCTGTTAGTGGCTTTTTTACCATAATGCTGTTTATCTTTAATAGACTGTAAGCGAGTAGTTTCTTTGTTAAACCACTGATTGATAGATTTAAGCTTTTTACCATCAATGATGAATGATCTACCGGTGTTTGATACTGCTGTTACGAGATTATTGATTCCTAAGTCCAAAGCAAGTGCATTGTTTGTATTAAGATTTCTCTGAACATATTCAGCTTCATAGATATACTGAATTTCAAAGAACCTTGCATTAGCTTTAGGTATAATACGTATCTCTTTAACTTTTTTATCAAGAAGTACAGGTGGTATCGTTATTTCAACAGACTTATGTTTTTTCTTAAAGCTGTTAGAAAACGGAAGTATTAACTTATTTCCATTGAGCCTTACAAAACCTATTACAAGTGTTGTATATCCGTCTTTCGGAAGATAATGTGGTAACTTACAATCCTTAAAAGCATATTTACCCTGTTTGGCAAGCCTTAATAATCCAAAGAATGATTTAAAAGAACCATCGACTTCTTTGAGTATCTGCTGTGCCATATTAGAATTTAGCGCTTTGTAGTTTGTGCTGTTCTTCAAAAGGGCATAGTTCTTCTCATATTTTAGAAACTCGCCTTCTGTAAAGTAATACTGACGTACATTATAGATTGCCTCATTAGCAAGATTCTTTGCTGTATGGCATAGTTCTTTTATGGTGCGGTAATCTTCTTTAGACAGATGCTTAATCTGTTGTTTAACAGTAAGATACATGCAGTTTTCTCCTTTCGTAGACTCGGAAATGATATTTCCTGTATGTATATCATACTATATTAATAGTATTTAAGTAAAAAATACATATAATCTAAACCTGACGCCATTCATCCCACGGTCTAAAGACCATGGGTTTTCTGGCTGAATCATTATAAAAGGCCTCTTTCCTTCTTTTAAAGTTCGAATTATCTTAATCAATGACGTCATTTTGAAATCTTGACAGATGCTCAAACGGAAGGATAAGCCTTCCTCTGTAAAGTCCGCATCCGTCATTTATTAGGCTGTTATTTACCGCGCCAAACATGTTGACCTCAACCTTTGACAGGTCAAGTCCTTTAAGCAGCACTCCTCTTTTATATGCTTCGTCAAAGAAGATGCATTCGCCTTCCGGGATGTTCTCTCTGCTTGTCCTTTCTTCCTGCTGACTTTTTTCATAAACGGAATGATTAGCAGTTCCGATCTCAGCATAATCATCCATCTCTTTGGTCCTTATCTGCACTTCAATGTAGCTCCTGCTTTCGTTGTCAAAAAGTGTTATGTGCAATGATTTGTAACCATATTTATTTGGCTTTTCTATGTAATCTCTGTAATAAGGAACCACTTTGGGATCCAGATACTTTGAAGATTTACTTCCCGAAAGATTCGATATCTCGCAGCTAAAGCCTCTTTGCTCAAGAAATGCAGGCAGGGCATTAGCAATCTCATATACGTACTTTAGTTCCTCTTTTCCTTGATCGAGACCCTTTTGAACATGACATTTAGGTAGGGAAATGATAATTCTGTATGCTATAAGATCCCTGAAATGCCTGCTTCTTTGCTTCATTTCAATCTCGGTTGGAAATCTTTGGTTTTCTTTATAAAAGTCTGTGACTTCCTCAACAATGTAACCGTTGAATTTCTGCTCAGCCCTTATGAGAGACTTTATCCTTCCCTTAAATGTAAAGGCAAGATATGGATACTGCACGGTCATATACTTATAAAATTCTTTGATCCTTTGCGACTGAGATGTAAGGAACTCATTATGTTCCAGGATTTCTTCAAGCTGCAGAAGGAAATTGCAGTGTGATATATCAATGCTGTTATTGGTCTTTATAGCAGATTCTCTAAGATCCGCCGAATATTTTCTGATTATTCTAAGAACGGTATCGCCGTTATATAGATAATCGTTTAAAGCTATCATTTTAAGCCTCCCCTGGCATGTGTCATATTTCTTTATGCTTGTATCAGATATTGAGCTCATTTTTATTTTTGGTTACAGCAGATAAATATGCTCATTTGTATTATTGCCTGTAGCATATAATGTGCTCATTTTTCATATCGTTACAAAGGTAGAAATTATATGTCGAAGCATTATATACTTTTACTATATCTTTATATTCTCCTGCTATATCGTTTAATTCTCTACCTGCCTTACCGTCTTTGTCTCCATTCTCATCATCTATCTTTTTTGCCATTTCACTATACTTATTGTTTATTTCTTCTTTTGCCTTATCGTTTTTTAAGGCATTCTGTCCCATTCCTCTACTTGCGCCGCATACTTCATCAAGTATTTTTGGGTTAAAAAATATCGTCTTTTCATTTTCAAAGATCGCACTATATAATATTCCCGATTCTACAAGATCCTGGAAAAAATGGCTTCCGTAAGACAGCTCAGGATTATAGCCTGCTCTTGAGTCGGCGATCTCACAGATTGCATCAAATTCGCTGATATCTGAAAAATTAGTTGGAACGCCAAGTTCGGGTGATGAGGTTCCTATCCTTCCAGGTGCCATCAGGAGCATATGTTTATTTGAATTTCTCATCTGCCAGTTTATATTACCGATGATATTTGCAATCTTGTATTTATCACGATATAGCATTTTGTAATAATTTACAGGATCAACATATACGATTGTGTCCAGCTTTATGTTTCGAGACATACCCATAGCAGAATTTTTGCATTCAAACAGTATATTTTTCTTGTCAATATCATCAGGAATCTTCATGTCCTCAGAATCAGCAAATACCTGAAGAGGCCTGCACTGGAGCATGTTTATAACATAATCTCCTGTTTCAGAGATATTTATTGTAAATTCAGTATCAACGGGATAATCATATTCTTTTTGTAAAGTTTTAAGTATGGTCTGAAGGTCAGTTATAAGGTCATCTCTTTTGACAAGTCCATTACAGGATATAAATTCTATGTCTCTGTCTACGCCCCTGTCTCTGAACATTCGCTCTGCTTCAAAGTCATGTTCAAGTAAGAGTTTTTTAAGATAAGCCGGTAAAAGCTTGTATATGTCTTCAAGTTCCACCTGCATGAGTTTTCGCTTGGACCTGTTTATCAGTTCAAGTTTTCTCTGAGAGAACTGATGCTTTTGAGCAGAAGTTTTGGCAGAAGTGGCTGTAGGATTGGCAAGATTTACAAGCCTTGGATATGAGCCTTCAGTCCTGTCAACGGCTGACGTTCCAAGTCCCATAACAAGTCTTAGCATACCCGCTTCAGGATCAAGTGATTCCATGAATCTGTAGGGGCTGTAAGAATAGCCAACACCGGCCGCACACGGCATATAGTATTCTCCATAGTAAGAGCCTGACACCCTCTGTACCAAAAGAGCCATCTGCTCATCCCTTGCCTGGAGGCCTCTTCTGCTCCTGTAATCAAGCGCCGACTTACTCATAGTACTTGCATATACTTTACGAATTGCATTTTCAAATTCCAAAAGCCTCTGGTCCATACTGCCGGAATTTGAGCAAAATACAGATTCATATTTTCCCGCAAAGGCATTTCCAAAGCCGTCTTCAAGAATAGAGCTCGATCTGACAATTATAGGATCCTGCCCATAGTACTCAAGAAGCCTTACGAACTGCTCCTCCATATCCCTTGAAAACTCGCCTTCGCTTAGCCTTCGTGCAAATTCATCCGCCAGTGAAAAGAATTCTTCTTCGCTCCTTTGCCTGACTCTGAGATCCCAAAACTGATTTTTTACAATAAATGAATAAAAGACATCCGAACCTATGTAAAAAGAGTCGTGCGGCTCAAGCCTTTCATAGATCTGAGGCTGCCTGTTCTCGATTATCTTTCTTGCAAGCAGCATTCCGCATGCCTTGCCGCCTATCATCCCGGTTCCGATCATTCTGTTTTTGACAGCAAAATAGTCTTCAGGGCCAAAATTGTTTTTGATCATCTCACGCATTTTTTCATCACGAGTCATCATGATGTTGCACATGCGGCTGCAGTCCTTGCTTACATCCTGGCCATTTTCATATAAAATCCTGGTGCCGGCAAAAAATCTGTCCCAGCTGTCCATATTTTCCGTATCCGAAGACTCCGTTCCCTTAGCCAGGATCTGATAAAAATGACTTGCCATTACGCCGTCCATTATAGGGCCAAATGTCCCTTTTTCCGGATCATATAAATGCGGAAGGAACATCGTTTCAGAGTACCTGTTCCAGACTTTATCAGGCCTTACATATATGTGCGACCTGTCAGAATACACATCAAGAAAGAGCTGCGTTGTATCCCTTATCTTGGCTATTGCCTGAAATGAGTGTTTACCCCTTATTAATGGGAAAAAAGCTACAGTATCAAGAATGAACAAATACGGGCACGTTACCTGGAAGAAATTGCCCATCATAAGATCAGTTGCCCATGCAGTCTGTAATTCAGAAAGGCAGTCAAAAACGTAAAAAGCTTCCCTTCCCTCTTTTCTTATAATTTCATGGATCTCAACGGTAAAGTTTTCAAACCTGTGGGAAAGCTCAACGTTTATGATCTTGAGCCCCTTCTGCGGAGATAACAAAGGCTCGTGTGATGCAAATCTTATGTATATAAGATTCCTTTGGTCTTTAATAGCCTGACTTACATAAGGCAGAGCAAACTGTTTGAAGTCAGAAAGGTTATCAACTCTCCAAACAACGTTATCGCCTAGTCTGATGTTATCAAAGTTAGTATCCATCTGTGGTATTCCTGATAATACTCTGTCAAAAGCTGCCATAGAAGCCTCCTTCTTTATGATCTGGAGCAAGGCTGAAATTATAATGTCGATATTTGCTCGCACTTTGCTGCGATGAATTCCTATGACTAAGTCACTATTTGCAAAGAAAAAAGGCGCACGACTCGTGGTCGAAACGCCTTTGTTTACTAATATTATTGTATCAAATATATATGATAATGAAAATAAGTAAATCCTGTTTGTAGTATAGCGGTTTATAGATAAGTTAAAGTGTTTTGCTTAAAAGTTTATAATAAATTGCTGTGCTTTGTTCTAAAAGTCATGATACGTTATGCTTAAAGAATCATGATAAGTTGATGCGTTATGCTTAATGAATCATGATAAGTTGATGCGTTATGCTTAATTAATCATAACTTCTTATTCACTTTGCCAAGGGCAAGTACTGAAAAAAGTGACAGAACAAAGAACGCCGACAATATAACCATCGTAGATCTAAGTCCAAATGTCTCTCCAAGAAAACCTGTTAAGGCTGTAAATGCAAATCCGCCTATACCTGTGGCTGTTGTTATCATTGCGGTTGCTGTTGCCTTCCTATTGCCTGAATACTGCATGAGCGTAGTCAGAACGCTTGGGTAGATTGCTCCACAGGCAAATCCTAAAGGCACGCATAAGAACATGACAACGCTTCCATTATTCATCATGGATATAATAATAGTTATAAGCGGTATTGCAATGATCGCTGCTATAAGTATTTTTTTAGCATACTTTGCAAAAAGACCTACCAGGACCCTTGAAGGTATCATGACTGCCCAGAAAATAGAAAGTGCAAATTTGCCGGAAGTAGAATGAAGTACATCTGCAAACAAAGTATCTACGAAAAATGCAAATCCGTTCTCAAATCCTACGTAGATGCACATAACTACGCACAGAAGAAGCACTCCTACGATAACAAATCTGGCACTATCAGCACTTTCGCTTCCATCCTGCAAACCTTCTTCAAATTTAAGATTTCTGCAGACATAAACACCTGTAAAAGCAATAACTGATCCTATAGTAAGGACCAGGAACATCATCCTCCAGCTTACGCCTTTATTAAGATAATAATTAACAAATAAAGGTGCAACCAGGGCTCCAAATGCATACATTGATGTCATAAATCCGATTTTCTTTTTACCTGAAAGAGGATATGCTTCAGCAAGAGCTGCTATGGAGATAAACTGAAGAGCGCTGGTTGTAAGTCCCAGGAAAAATATACCTGTAATAAAGACAAGCTGTACATTACTGATAAACAAAGTGGCTGAAAATACAATCTGTATTGCGAGAATGATAAGAAGACATTTGGCTTTCCTGGTTCTGTCAGCCCAGCTTCCAAGAACTAGCGGTGCGAGCATTGTTGCAAGAAGTTCAACAGATGCAAAAAGTCCCATACTTGTAACAGACAGATCATAAGTCTGACCTATGCTGTACAAGCTAGCCTGATATCCTCCTGCCTCAAAGCCATTAATAAATACGATCAAAAACAGATAAATCCATAAAATCATAATAATCCCCTCTCCTTAGCACAAAACATCTGCCAGAATGTTTTATGCTTTAATTATCACTAAGCCTTAACCCCGCACCCGAAATCAAGCTATTCCCACCACCTAAAGGTGATGGATTATCTTGATCATTTTGTATATTTTTTCGTGCTTTTGTGCTTTGTATTTAGTATATTTTTATATATAATAATAATATACAAATTCTTACTTTCCATAAACCTTTTTTAATAAAGTTTTTCGGTTAAGTTATCGAACCAGGCATTATTCGTATTTAACGAATTACTTTGATCAATTTCTCAAAGCTTTTTTTGCTTGAAGCTATATTCACCCATTTATTAAAGGGAAAAATATTCTTTTGACCAAATAAAATATTATTTATTTATGCAATTCAGTCGATATAAATATACGGATAATTATCTGTAAATATATTTTTTAGGTGAATAATACATGGACAATACTCCTGACAAGAAGTTAATTCATGAACATGTAATACAGCATATTGATGATGCAATTGCCAACAATTGGATCAAGGTATATTACCAGCCTGTAATAAGAGCTCTTACAGGCCAGCTTTGTAGTGCAGAATCTCTTGCAAGGTGGATTGATCCTGAACTTGGTTTCCTTGCGCCCGATATGTTTATTGGTGCGTTGGAGGAAAGTCAGAATATTCATAAGCTTGACTGCTTCATAGTAGAACAGGTCTGTCGTGATATCCATGAACATCTTATAAGCGGAAAGCCTACTTTCCCTGTTTCTGTCAATTTCTCAAGACTCGACTTTATCATGTGCGATATGCTAAAAGTCGTAGAAACTGCGACCTCAAAATATAATGTTCCCAGAGATTTTATCCATTTTGAGATAACTGAAAGTATGATCGCTCAGGACGAAGAGCTGATGAAGGATATCATTGAGAAGTTCAGAAACAGAGGGTACGAGATCTGGATGGACGACTTTGGAAGCGGCTATTCTTCTCTTACTCTTTTACAGGATTATGAGTTCGATCTGTTAAAGCTTGATATGCATTTCCTTTTTACAATGACAGATAAATCCAAGACTATTGTGCGTTCAACTATTAATATGTCCAAAAATATAGGTATCAAGACTCTCTGCGAAGGTGTTGAAACTAAGGAGCAGATTGATTTCTTATATTCTATTGGGTGTGGCAAGTTCCAGGGTTACTACTTTGACAAGCCTCAGCCTTATGATGATATGCTAAAGACCATGGAGGAAAAGAATATTAAGATTGAGGAGAGGAAATGGCACAATTACTATGAAATTGCCAGCATTTCAGCTCTTGATCTTGAACACCCTTTAGAGATTGTAGAATATGATGGCAATTCTTTTCACACTCTGTTTATGAATGATGCATTCAAAAGACAGATATCACTTAACGATAAAACCACAGATGAGATCGACAATATAATATTCAACAAATATTCAGCTCTTGTTCCAAAATATAAACAGTTCGCAGAAAAAGCCATTGCCAGTAAAAGTATAGAAAGCTTCTATTATACTGACATGGGGAACTATTATCAGTTAAAAGTACTGTATCTGGCTGAAAATGAAAATAAATACTTATTTAAGGCAGCTATAACCAATATTTCTCTTGAACAGAACACCAAAGAAAGAGACAGGCTTGATTCCAGATTAAGAGAGCTCAATCACCTTCACGAAGTTGTGCTGCTTCTCAATTACAAGGAAAATGTAATCTATCCTCTTCTTGGTGGTTACATTTACGCAGATAATCTTAATGAAAATAGTGATTCTTTGAGACAGGCTTGCAAATCATTTTCAGAGCTTTATATTTTCCCAGAAGATCAGTTAAGTTTTATAGATTTTATGCAAACTGATGTTCCTGTTCAAAGAATCATAAAAGACGGACAGTCTTTTTCCAAAAATGTTTTCAGAGTAAAGCAGAAAAATGGTGCTTACAAGTGGCGCGAATTTGCGCTGGTTCCTATCGTAGGGACTGATGGCACTGAATTTTTGTTTACCATAAGTATTATTCCTGAGGAAGTGGAACAGGCACTTAATGATAAGCACTCTCTTGCTATCGCCAGACAAGATTCTAAAGTAGATGAGCAGCTTACTGAATACGCAAGATTATGGTATACACTTTTAAATAATTCTTCACACAAGTTTTTCTGGAAAGACAAGGACCGCCGTTTCAGAGGCGTTAGCAAGTCGTTCCTTGATTTCTATGAGATAAAATCATTGGATGACATTATTGGAAAAACAGATGAAGAAATGCACTGGCACGTAGATGACGGGCCTTATCAGGGTGATGAGCTTGATGTCATAGGCAATGGCAAAATTGTCTATAATGCCCCTGGACAATGTATTGTTAATGGTGTTCTGCGCAATATTATTTGCAACAAGCTTCCGATTTATGAAAACGGCGAAATAATCGGTCTTGTAGGTAATTTCGAAGATATAGATGAGGAAGTATTCAGGATTCAGAGACTCATGAATCCTACTAAGATTGATAATCTTACAAGACTTATGAACAACAAATACTTCATGCTCACTATGATGGATTATGCTACACAGTATGCAGATGAAGGACGTAACTACGCCTTTATCTTACTTCATAATGTCAATCATCACAGAATCGAGGATACATACGGAAGTAATATTTCAGCCAGCGTGCTTAGGGCAATTTCTGATAAGATCATAGATGTCACAGGGCAGACTGCTGTTGCATCAAGGCTTAAAGAAGCCTATTTTGGCATATTAACTTATCTTGATTCAAAAGAAAAACTTGAGAAGCTTACATTAAAGCTCAAAGAGCATATTGAAGAAATCAATCAGGTTAATGGCCAGAGTGTCACTATCAAGATCAATACAGCATGCCACCTTCGCAGTGAAGACGGCATGAATGATGAAGCACTTTATGCTAAATGCCTTAAAGATATCGAGCAAATCGAGACATCTAGTGAAGATAATTGAGCATGTCATATGTCCCGCATTGTAAATATTGACGACCAACATTTAATTGCTACGAATCAGAGGATTTCTGGCAATGAATGATCACGTATCTTATGATCTCAGGTATTAATGGGTTAAGTATCTGACGATCTCAGGTATTAAAGGGTTAAGTATCTGACGATCTCAGGTATGGAAGGATTCCTGTAACAAATACAGTAGTAAGGATCTCTGCCACTTCATCTTCTGGCAGGTTAAATCCTGAAGTTGACCATTTGTGAAGCACACCTACAGTATTACCGATACTTCCTGCAATAAAGTACTTAGAGTGTTCTGCCTTATTAGGATTTGAGTCATCAAGTGAGACTGTACTTATATATTTTTTGAACATCTCCATCATTTTTTCAAAAAAGATGTCGCCTCTGGGGCTATTGAGCAATGTTGCAAGGAAAACATTATCCTTGGTGTAATTGCATATAGAGAGGAAAAAGGACTTACACATAGCTCTGTCATCCTTGGGATGAAAGCTTTCCATCATGGTAAAAATATTCTCAATTGTCTTATCTTCCGCTGCTGTTATAAGTGCCGGGATGTTCTCGTAATGATTATAAAAGGTACTTCTTACAAGGCCGGCTTTCTTGATCACATCTGATACTGTGATCTTGTCTATCTCTCTTTCCTTAAGCAGGATAAAAAAGGCATCAAAGATTGCCTCCTCTGCAACGCTGTATCTTTCATCTAACTCGTTCGTAGTTCTCCACCCCTTTTTTAATAAATGACCTTTGACATACTAAATGCGAAAACTCGCTACTTTAGTCATATGTTATCGACACGTTTTATATAGATAAGCGTCAAAAGCACTTTCGACACTTATATCATTTTATAGTACGGATGGAAACTAAGCAATGATTATCTATACTTATGTCATCTTCATTTATTCAGCTTCTATCATCTTCATTTATTCAATTTCTGTCATCTTCATGTATTCAGAATTCTGTGATTTCTGCAACAAAAAATCCGCCTATTCGGCGGATTTTAATCAAAAACTATTAAACGGTCATATCAAACTTACTGCCTACAGTGCCTGACATATTAGCTTCTGCTTTAGCATTATAGCTATATATCTGGGCATTTTCATTTGAAGCCTTTACAGCACTAAGCTGGCCCTGAACACTACTCATTTGCTGTCTGAGAGCTGAAGCAAGTGATAATGAGCTTGCATCGCCGCTTTTTGAGAGTTCATTAGCTCTGGTGCTAAGTGACTGAACATGCATCTGATATGTACTTATTCCTTTAATTGCTGTATCTGACATGATATTATTAACTCCTTTTCGAAGTTATAATATCAGTGAAAACTAAATTTATCCTAAAAACATTATTTATTTTCAAATTATTGCGTTTTTTATGATTTTGCAAGTTGCTCATTTAAACTTCGCACTTTACAAACCGCCAAAGGTAATCAAATTGCAAGGAAAGAAACTTATTTGTATGTGCAAAATTTGAATCACTTAATTGTTGGTTGTGGTACTGTAGGCAGTTCATTTATGTCGTCTCCGCCTGCAAATGTTGCAGCCTGAATTTCAATCTGCTTACTCTTACTAACCTTTACGGTGTAGGATACAACTGTATCTTCATCGCTCTCTTCTTCCCATGATCTTGAATATCTAAATGTAAGCTTTGTAGTACCAGCTTCTTTGGGTTCAAGTGTGAAAATCTGCTGTCCTCCAACTCCTGTCATATTCTCGTCGTTCTCATCTACAATATATTCTTCATTGACATCAAATAGTTCTTCTTCCTGAGTAAGCGTCCAGGAATACCCGGTTGTCTGGTTAGAATCTAGCGCAAGTTCCAAAGTCTGAGGCTCTTTAGAACCACAACCGGTAAGTAGTAGAATTGTTCCTAAAAGTGCATACATTTTAAATATTTTTCTCATCTTCATACTCCTTTTTTTCAGTCTATATACGATTTTACACCAACAATCCAATAATATATAGAGAAAAAATGATCGTCCATTAATCTTATTTTCTCTTGTCTATTTAGGTCTACGCTTATCGTAGTTAAACTCATTTTCCATATAATGCTCTCTCGGACAATTTTTTCAAAAGTGTTTGTTAACTCAAAAATGGTATTCAAAAATACGATTTACTGTGATAACTTCTTTAAGTAACAATAAAACGCTTACGAGGAGACGTGATTATGAAAAAGCTTTATCCGTTAACTGCTGCACAAAACATGCATTACAGATGGATAAAAACCTACCATACCCAGCAGGTTTCAGGGGTTAGTATTGTTGCAGCATTAAAACTTGAAATGGACTTTGGTCTGTTAAAAAAGTGTATTGATACTGAAATGACAAGATACAAATGTCTTGGTCTCAGATTCACAAAGCCGGATGAAGACGGTAATATCATGCAGTATCTTGTAAACAAGGCACCTTCTTCTATTAAGATCTTAAAGCTTGATCAGCTTTCATTCGAAAAAGCCGATGCCACCTTACAGAAAATGGCTTATTCAACATTTGACGGTGACGATATTCCGATGTACGAGTTCTATTTTGTTATGATGCCGGAGGGATATAACGGATTCTTCGTTCACATGGATCACAGGCTGATCGACTCCTGCGGCCTTGCGGTAATGGTCGAGGATATCATTAAGCTCTATGCCCACTTTAAATACAATAAAGCTTATCCTGAAGATCTTGCCGATTATACTAAGGTTCTTGAATCAGACCTTTCAAAGGCCAGTAATGAAAAGAGATTTAAGCGTGACAAGAAGTTCTGGAGTGATAAGCTAGATACCTTTGGAGAGCCGTTATATTCTGATATTACAGGTCCATGGCCTCTTGAAGCCTCAAGACAAAAGCATAATAATCCAAATCTTCGTTCCTGTGATATAGAAAAAGATAATCTCTTTGTAACTGTCAAGGATTATAAACTTGAAAGTGATCCTACCAAAGAGCTCTTCAGCTTTTGTGAACAACATCATATTTCTTTTAACAATCTGCTTCTTTTGACCATGAGGACCTATCTTTCAAAAGTTAATAATGGCCAGGAAGATATATCAATTCAAAACTTTATAGCAAGACGCTCCACCAAAGATGAATGGACTTCAGGCGGCAGCAGGACCATCATGTTCCCTTGCAGGACTGTGATTAGCAATAATACTTCTTTTATCGAAGCAGCAAAGCTTGTTCAGAACGAGCAAAGCAGTGTCTATCTTCACAGCAGCTATGATCCGGCACTTATCTATAAAGAAATTGAAGATCGTTATAATACGCCAAAAGATACGACTTACGAAAGCTGCTACCTCACTTATCAGCCTATGCAGATGGCATCCGGTAATCCTGACCTTTCAGATATTCCCGTATATTTTAAGTGGTATGCTAACGGCGCTGCTACCAAGAAAGTCTATCTGACAGTTACTAATACTGCAGGCGGGGGCCTTAACTTCTCTTATCACTATCAGACAGCTCATTTGGTGGAAAAAGATATAGAGCTTTTCTACTATTACATGATGAGGATAATGTTCAAGGGTGTTCAGAATCCTGACATGTCACTAAACGATGTTATAAGGCAAGTATAAAAATGCAGATAAAGAGCAGGTTACGTCCGTTTTCGTCAAAGGTTATGCTGCCTGCTAACTTATAAAAAAGGAAAACCGTAATTAAAGCGGATTTCTGTTTATAATTTCAAAATATCTATTATTTAAAAAAGTTTTTTGGTAAAAATCATACAAAGAATCGAGGAGAACATTATGAAAACAGAGAAAATTTTCAAGAATCTACTTGCACAGTACTGTGACATCGAACCAAAGGATATGAAAAATGACATGCGTCTGACTGAAGACCTGGGTCTTAGCTCTTTTGACCTTATGTCTTTTCTCGGAGATATGGAGGACAATTTCGATATAGAGATCGATCCTGAAAATCTTGCTAATGTTACTACTCTGAGCGAAGCTCTGCAGCTTGTAAACCTTGCATGTCAGGAGGCATAAACAGTGAATTCAATAAGAGAATTACTAGAATATTCTACAGATAAATTTTCAAATGTTCCTGCAGTAAAATGGGCAAAAGGAAGTCAGATAGAATCCAAAACCTATAAAGAACTCAATGAATCTGTTACCAGCATCAGAAAAGGGATTAAGGCAGAAGGCTTTTCTAAAAGCCACCTTGCGCTTATAGGAACATCTTCTGTAAGCTGGATTGAGAGCTATCTTGCCATAACAAGTGGCGACAATGTTGCAATTCCGCTTGATCCGCTTCTTCCAGCTGATGATCTTGTAGAGCTTGTGGACAGATCTGATTCTGAAGCTGTTTTTCTTGAAGAATCAAATATATTACTTGCTGAGAAGATTCTTAAGTGCTGTCCTAAAGTTAAGCAAATATATCTTTTTACTACAAATGGTAATGAGACCTTTAAAAGTCTTGAAGATCTGAAAGAAGCATCCGACAGCGCTGAAGATTCAAAGAATAATAGCGGCGATGATACTGCCATGATAATCTTTACATCAGGTACAACAGGCAAGAGTAAAGGCGTAATGCTCTCTCACACCAATCTTATAACCAATGTTGAAGCTGTTGAATATGACGTAGAGCCAGGCAAGACGCTTCTTAGTGTTCTTCCTGTTCATCACGCATTCTGCCTTGTCATGGACTGGCTTAAGGGATTCAGCCTTGGCGCAACTGTATGCATCAACGATTCCTTCCTCCACATGGCAAGGAACATGACTCTTTTCAAGCCTGAAGTAATGCTCATGGTACCTATGATCGTAGAAACTATCTACAAGAAGCTTGAAAGTGCTGCAAAGCTTCTTCCTAAAAAGCTTGTTGCCCAGAAAGCTTTTGGCGGAAATTTAAAGACAGTTTTTGTAGGCGGTGCGCATCTTGATAAGTATTATATCGACAAGTTTGCTGCTTACGGTGTAAATATCTATGAAGGCTACGGAATGTCAGAATGCTCACCTGTTATAAGTTCTAACACTCCTACCTGCCACAAGCCAGGTTCTGTAGGTAAGGTTCTTAAAAATGCTCAGGTAGCTTTCGAAGATGGTGAAGTCCTGGTCAAATCCACAAGCGTAATGCAGGGTTATTACAAGATGCCTTCAGAAACTGCTGAAACACTCAAAGACGGCTGGCTTCATACAGGTGACAAGGGATATATTGACGAAGATGGCTTCCTTTATATTAACGGAAGAGTCAAGAATCTGATAATTCTATCTAATGGTGAAAATATATCGCCTGAGGAGATTGAAAATAAGCTTGCTCTTGAAAAGCTCATCGAAGAAGTTGTCATCACAGGTGAAGACAACATTCTTACCGCAAGGATTTATCCCGATCAGGAATATATTAAAAAGAAAAAGTGGAACGATGAAACTGTAAAGCTTGAGCTTCAAAAGATTCTCGATAGCTTTAACAAGTCTCAGCCTTCTTACAAAAAGCTTAGCCGCCTTGTAGTAAGAAAGAATCCTTTTGTACGAAACACGACCAAGAAAATCTTAAGACAGAAGGCTCTCCTAGACGAGCCCGCCTAATGCGGATATTATACTCACAACTATCATAAGCACGATCATCCATGCAGTTGTCTTTAAAGCTCCAAGATTTCTGATTTTAAAGAAGGGATATGGTCCCTCTACTATTCCAATATAATTTAGTCTTAGCATTATAAGTCCATAAATAAGAGTAACCAAGGGCGTCGTCCATATAAATGCAAACGGCGCTTTTGGTTCTCCAATAAAATATGTCAGTGAAGATAATATAGGAATTATCAGATGATGAAAAAGACCGCTTCCTGAAAAAAGCAGACCTTTAGCATCATGTGACATTGGAACAAGTACACATGCTGTAACAAGGAAAGTCATTATCAGCATGCAAACGCTTATATAGCGCAGAATTTCTACAAATTCTTTTGCCCCAAATAATACAAACAATAAAGAAGCTATAAAGGTAAGGAAATTGGAAAGCTGTGTATAATACACAAGAAGCTGCCAGATTTTTCTTCCTTTAATGCTTTTGGAGAAAGCAATCACTTCAAGAATAACAATCAATAGGTTAAGTAATCTTGTCATGTATGGTGTCCTCCACATCTATTATTTGTCTTCCAAATATCTTGTCTTCCAAATATGTAGATTTTTTATTACGATGCAAGTTACGCCTGGTGAAACTTGCATTTAGAAACACGCATTAACAGGACCTTTTAAAACTTCACTTTTTCTCCTGCTGGAACAAATACATCCTTTTCATCATAGGTAAACCAGATGTCTGTACATGTAGGATTCTGGCACATAGTCATATCTGTATCAAAAATAAGCTGGGAAAATGCATTACAATAATCATATATTTCTATATTAGTAGCATACCATATATCATCTCTTCCTGACATGTACTTGCAAAATTCTTCGATCACATTCCAGTTATCTTTTTGTTCAAACTCATATGTATGCCCCCAAAGGTAAAAAAGCATCGGGCTTAAGCTCTTGTTCTCTTCTACAAATTTGTGAGCCAGCTCCATAAGCATTGGATCATTATGATGACAGGTTGCAGGAAGTCTCAGCCAGTCTGAAGGAATACGAAAATCATGTGTAGAATTAACTGTTCTTGCATAGCACATTCCGCAGTTTTTAAGTATAGAAACGCTATTATCATCATACGCTCCATAAGGATATGCAAAACCTCTTATGATGGTTCCAAATAATCTCTCAAGCACTTTCCTGTCTTTTAAGATCTCATCTGCAGCAACATTAGAAGGAAGGCCCGTAAGAGCCGCATGTGTATAGGCATGAGCTGCTATCTCAAAGTCAGAGTTCTTGTATACTTCCAGCACCTTACTAAGCGGCATCCTTCTGTGAATTGTTCCGGGCTTATATTCAACATCTTCAGGAGCGAATAGTCCGCTGTTTATGTTAAAGGTTCCCTTTATGCCATTTTCCTTTGCAATCTCTATCAGCCTTATGTCCTGTTCTACACCATCGTCGTAGCTTAAAGTCAGCGCCTTTGGGCGGCCTTGCGGAAAGCGCATTGTCATATTTGCCATTATGTTCACCTCTTTCATTATGGTTAAAATATATGTTTAATCTTTTGGTATTACTGTGCTTATTCTTTTTGTATTTCTATGATAATAAATTTTGTGGCCATTTGCGGATAAGGGATTTTGTATCATTACTGCTTATCCGTAATTTTGAAACAACCATTTACCATTATATAGTCGTAGAATAAAGCTTTCTATTCAAATTTAATTTTACTCTTATCAATTTGTGCTATTTTTTCTTGCTTTAGGAACGCGCAGCGGCCTTATCGGCCAGTAATTAGTCCAATGAATTTTAAAAAAATTTCAAAAACGTCTTCTATAATAGCCTTTTTTGTACGATATATTTTATATATTTATGTGGAAATACTTCAAAAAATGTACCTACTGCTAATCGTGTGTTACAAGCAGACTTAAGGAGTGTTTATGAGCAGACTTAAGAAATGTTACGATTAGACTTAAGGAGTGTTTATGAGCAGATTAAAACGCTATTATGTAGAAATAAATGATAGCTATGATATTCTCAAAACAAATGATGACTTTCTTGAGTATATAGGTTCCAAAAAGGTTGATAATATAGAGAGCATTATTCAAAGCCATGATTTTCTCACCTTAAAAGATGCGCTTCCATCTCTTAAGCCAAGTGAGAATACTTTTGTGTGCTTTAGAATGTATGATAAAAATGATAAGGCTAACTGGATGTCTGTCAAAGTTCACAGATCCAAACATAAAACTTCGCTCATAAGACTTGATATATATGATCTTCAGACACTTGAAATGAATATTTCAGAAGGTTACTACGATGAAATGACAGGTGTACTGTCTAAAGGTGCCATCACTGATTATGCCAAAAAGCTGATGGAACAGACTCCCAGCAAACAGTTCTATTTTTTCATAATGGACATAGATAATTTTAAATCCATCAACGACACCTACGGTCATATGAAGGGTGATGAGATAATAATTGAAGTTGCTAATATTGCAAATGAATGCGTAGCTGACAAAGGTCTTGTCGGCCGAATTGGCGGTGACGAATTTGTGATCGTTCTTGAAAAGATACATGAAGAGCCAGAGCTTCGCGATGTTCTCAGAGATATAAGATATAATGTCAGAGAAAAATATATTGATGAAAATAACAACTTCACTATAACAGTTTCTCTTGGAGGCGGTTTATTCCCAGATCAGGCTTCAAACTATGAAGACATGTTCAAGCTCGCTGACAAGATGCTCTATATTGCCAAGGCAAAGGGTCGTGACAGATATATTATCTATACTCCTTCTATTCATGGCAATTTAAAAAATGATACTGAAGTCGTTACTATTTCAAGAAGGACTAAACGTAACCAGGCCAAGAATACTTTTATCATGGATATAATGGCTAATTTCCTTTTAAAAGATTCTATTTCTGTTAACGAGGCTTTCCGGAAAGTAATAGAAACTTATATGCTTGATGAAGTTTTTCTGATCAGTAAAAAGACAGGAAAGACTATCTTTGGGCTTACAAGTAATGGAGATAATTGTGAACTTGATATCTCATACTTAAGTCCGGAAGATTATCAGCCATTCTTTGAAGTATATCCACTTAGAGTTGTAAATCTCTATGACCTTCAAAAGGCTAATTATCTTAAGTTTTCTGAGCTCATGCTAAGTAAAGGGTTCAGGATCATTATAGTCTACTATATGAGAAATGACCCTGACGGTAAATATCTTCTCTATGTAAGTAATGTAGACAGCGCCTGCAGATTTGCTGAAACTGATCTGTCAGATCTTATATACTTCTCTAAAATGCTTGAACTTAGCGAAAGGCTATGACATCTGAGATCCCTGCAAGTTTGATCAATCCACTCCCTTGACCATAGGTACTACAGATCCGCCGTAAGGGATTATATATACAGTTTTATCTGTAAAATCAATTCCCTTAACAAAGTCTGAAAGCTCTGTATAGGCCTTCATTCCCATAGGTTCAGTTGTGTCATTGTCTATGGTTGTATGGATTCTGCACTGGCCCTTTTTAAGATTCTCTACTGTCAGATAAAAGATAAATCCGCCAATAGTAAAGTCTGCTCTTAGCGCGCTATCAAGTATGCCTTCTTTTAAGGGTTTAAGCCACGCAGTATAGTCAGGAGCTCCGCACCCTTCAGGGCACTTTGCAAGCCAGAGCATCTGCCCATTTTCTTTCATGGCACGCATACCGTTCATCATACCTTTGCAGCCCTGATATAGATTCATATCCTTTGGCGCACCGCCGCTTGATACAATTACTATATCTGCTTCATGATCTATCCACTTCTCATAGCATTTCTTCTGGAAGAGACAGCTTTCTTTCCAGGCTTCGTAAAGGTCTCCTCCGAAAAGTCCGCTGAACTTGCCACTTGTAGCAACTACGATATTAATGCCATAAGTAACATCTACCATGGCTGCAGCTTCGTTCATGTCTTCATTTATAGGATTGTTTTCAAGAAGAGCACATCCTACTCTTGGATCAGAATGAGCCACGTTAGGATCAAGAGCTCTTTGGTGATTCTGGCGTATAGTCTGTCTTGAAGATACTCCGGGAAGAATATTCTTCCTTCCGCCTCCAAAGCCTGCCATCATATGATGAACAGTTCCGCCGACTACAATTACCTTTCGGCCTACAACAAGTGAGTTAACATATACATCTGTTCCTCTGCTCGTATGTCCCACAAGTACATTACCTTCATCGCAGTCATGGTCTATCACTTCGACATTTTCATAAAGGTATGAACCTGCAATGATCTCTTTTTCTTTTTCCTCAGATTTTCTGTGAGTTCCAAGGGCTATAAGTACGCAGATATTCTCGAAAGGAACGTTCATTGTGTCATGAAGATAATGACCAAGATAAGTCAAAATATCTCCCTGATGCATCCAGCTTCTTGTAATATCAGATACTACTATTGTCACCTTATCAGTCGATGCAATCTTGTCTTTTAGTGGTGCAGATCCTATAGCCTTTTCTTCTACGCAGGCTCTGAATGCTTCTTCCACATCTTCTATTTCAGGCATCGGATCAGGATTAAGCACTTTAACTGACTTAGCTCCCTCGACCTTTATCTCAACAGTTTCTGTTCCGTACTTCATTTTAGCTGTATAATCCATAATTTTCTCTCACCTTAAAAACATAACGCTAACCACAATAAGTACCACAAGTACAATAATTGTTATCAGATCTCTTATTCCAAATGGATATTGTTTATATCCGCTTTCATATCCTCTAAGTTCAAAGCCTCGCATCTCAGCAGACATGGCTGATATGTCTACCTTCTTAAGACTGGAAACAAGAAGCGGAACGCATAAAGGTGCTATAAGTTTAAGCTTTCTGATTATATTTTTAGTATCAAAGTCAACTCCTCTTGCCTTCTGCGCATCCTGAATATCATGAAATTCCGTCGCAAATATAGGAACAAAGCGAAATGCTGTTGTAACAATGAATGCATATCTGTAAGGAAGATGCAGTCTTTTGACCATGGCATTGCAAAGATCATTCATCTGTGTAATGGCAAATAAAAGCATCAGAGGAAGCATTGCAGCTATAACTCTAAGAGACAGAAGAAGTGCGCTCTTAAGTCCGCCTGTTGTAAAGAGTACAGCACCGCCTATTACAAGAAGAGGATCTCCGCTTCTTACAAAAAAGAGCTGTATGATAAACATGATAAGTCCAAGTATCATAAGATTTCTTGTTAAATATATAGCTCTTTTGGCAATGCCTGCTGTAGCAGATATAAGGATCATCAGCACTATAAATCCAACTTCAGCATAGACATTATTGCAGATGATAGCTGCAATTCCGTACATGAAAGCTGCCACAAGCTTGGTAACAGGATTGAGCTTATGAAGAAAGCTGTTTCCGGGTACATAATTCAGAAGGTTCATAATGCACCTCCTTTATTAGTTCTATTTCTAAGTGCATCCAGCATCTCTTCTACAGTGAACACATCCTTAAATTCATCACCAAAGCGAAGTGTAAGCTCCGGTATCTGGGCAGGAAGTACTCTGGCCTTTTTGAGAAGATCCATATCCTTCATTATATCTTTGACAGGGCCCTGTCCAAGAAGCTTGCCATGATTAAGTACAAGGACATTTCGGGCATAGGACTGGACAAGCTCCATATCATGACTGACCATGAGAACCGTAATGCTTTTTTCCTTATTAAGTTTTGTAACATAATCCATAATGCGGATACATTCAAGATAATCAAGACCTGTTGTTGGCTCGTCCAGTATAAGTAGCCCCGGTTCACATACAAGTACACTAGCTAGCGCTATTCTCTGGCGCTCACCCCTACTTCTGGAAAAAGGAAACCACTCAGGATCAAGTTCAAAAGTCTCAAGAACCTTATCTACTCTGTCTTTGATCTTGTCAACCGGCCATCCCTGAGCCTTCATGGAGAAGGCAATTTCATCTTTTACAGTATTCTCACAGATCTGCCGATCGGGATTTTGAAAAAGAAATCCGCAGTCTCTTGCAAGTACGCTGGATGGGGTCTTCAAGGTGTCCTTATCATTAAGATATACATGACCCTTTGTAGGATGTAAAAGTCCATTGGTAAGACGGCTTATTGTACTCTTACCTGCTCCATTTGCTCCGATAAGCGCTACAAAATCGCCCTTTGGAATATGGAAGCTAAGATCATCTAATATAAGTCTGTCATCGGAGTAACCGAATGTGACATTTTCAAAACGTATCACTTTAGTATCCTCCTGACAATTTTCTCTGCATCATCTACTGTTAACGCGATCTCTCCGTCGTACAGCTTATCTTTAATAAGTCCTGCAGTAAGCTCAGTTACTCTTGGAACGTTAATACCAAGTTTACTGAATGTATCAATAGATGAAGTCATATCTCTTGGTGTTCCGTAAAAGGCCAGGTGCCCTTTATCAAGAACCATCATATGTTTAACATACTCACAAAGGAGCATGATCTTCTGCTCAACTATAATAACTGTTATGCCTTTTTCTTTATTAAGAGCTGTAAGTATCTTAAAGATTTCTCTGCTGCTTTCAGGATCAAGCTCACCTGTAGGCTCGTCGAGGACTATTACTTCAGGCTCTAAGGCCAGCATAGATGCGATTGCAACCTTCTGCTTCTGTCCTCCTGAAAGGCTGGATATCTCGCGGTTTCTAAGTTCTTCAATTCCGAGATCTTTAAGAACTCTGTCTACGCGCTCTTTGATCTCATTATGAGGAACTCCAAAATTCTCAAGGCCAAAAAGGATCTCATCTTCAACCACAGATGCAACCATCTGTGAATCGATGTCCTGAAATACTTCACCAACCTTTCTTGCAAACTCCTCTGCAGGATGCTCTGCCGTATCCTTGCCATCAACAATAACTGCACCATAAAAATCCCCCTTGATCTTCTGGGGGATAATTCCATTAAGTGCAAATGTAAAAGTAGTTTTACCGGCACCTGATGTGCCGGTAATTCCTACAAAATCTCCATCTTCTATTTCTACGTTTATATCATCAAGAGCAGGTGTTTTACTGTTTTGATATACAAATCCAAGATTTTTAACTGATATCATGCTTCTTCTTTGTTCCCCATTACTTTATTTACAGGAATGCTGAGCACTGTAACGATAACCATATTTAAAAGAGCTGTAACTATAGTTACAATAGACATGCTTACAAACTGTGCGCCTGGCATTGGATTTGCATATGTAAGTGCTGCAAGTCCGACAAATGCAAAGCCTGATACAAGAGTTGCAAGGAATGTGCAGACAACAGGCTTAATATACTTTGGAAGAACAAGTCTAATAAGAAGGCACATAGCTACAGCGCCTAATGTTTCTGATATAAGGCCAAGCCATGGCATAGATGTTCCGATCTGTGAGATTGCACCTGATATAAGGCCGATTGCAGCAGCTTCCTTAAGATTAGGCTTAATTATGAAAATAGCCAGACAATATGTTGCAATAAGAAAATTTGGATGCATATTTCCAAGTGCGATAACACCTGCAAACATTCTAAGAACGATTCCTACCGCCATCATAACACCGACAAGAATAAGATTTCTGGTATTAGCCAGTCCCTTCTTTTCCTCAACCACTACTTCTCTTTTTACTGCACTCTGTACTTCCATTTTAATATCCTCCCTTTGGGTAAAAATGTTTTTACAGGAACATGTAAGTAATTATTAAATCAATAAAAAACCTGTCCCTGTATGCGTTTCATACAAGGACAGGATCAAATCCTGCGGTGCCACCTCGTTTATCGACAAAATCGATCTCTCATGAGAAAGCTATCACTTTCTCTACTCTGTAACGGGAGTTCCCGTCGAATACTACTCTGACAATAAGTCATTTTGCTTCGCACTCAAAAGCCCATTCCTTCATCTATCTGCTGCATCCTCTCACCACCGGATACTCTCTGTGAGCTTCAGAAATGAAGTACTCTTCTTTATCATAGATTTAACACATTGTAGCATTAAAGTGCCGCCAAAGTCAACAAAATTTTATCTTGTACCACCTTCAATATGGTTAGAATAAATCATTGATCAATTTTTATATATAATTATTAAGACGTCTAACATAGTATTTTCCGTCCATAAGACGTTTTTAGCAGTGCTATTATTAGTGTTTTTTTACTCTTTTAACTATTTATCTGTTAAAATTAATCCGATATCAAGAATATATTATGGCGTAAGGGTCAAAGCCATTTCTATTCTACCTTGCCCGAAATGGAATTTGAATTATGTCCCGCAAACGTGAGCAAATACATAATATACGTACTTAAAGGAGGCTTACTACTTGAACTTTATAACCAGATTAAAAAAAGCGCTTCTTCCTATACTTGCTGTCATAATATTTTTTATTACGATAGCATTTTTGGGGTCAGATACATTTAAATCTCCAAAGCTCTACGACATTGTTCAGCTTGAAGAAGGCTGGATTGTTACTTTTGATGCGACAATTTATAATCCTGAGATTCTTTCAGATACTATTATGCCTGTAGCAAATAAAGGCGATGTTATCACCGTTTCAGGTACTCTCCCTTCAATGGAGATAGATCCAGCTGTAATTCATTTTAGAAGTATACTTTCTACAGTTGATGTATATGTTGATGGATATCTAGTATATTCATTTGGCCATGATTACGAAGAGGCAAACAGAATGCTTCCCAAGGTTCATCATCTGGTTGATCTTCCTAAAGGATACTCTGGCAAAGATATACAAATAGTATTTAAAGCCACAGAAAATAATGCATTTTCAGGACTTTCCACTATTGATTTCGGCAATGAAGAAGACATTTGCCGGGCTATAACTCAGGATAACCGCCTGTCTCTTGCAATTGGAATATTCCTTGTAGTTCTTGGCTATGTTCTTGTCATTCTTGCTCCTATATTTGTTTTTTCAGGCAATCATGATCTAAGTATCATCTTTAGCGGACTTTTATCAATGATACTTGGATTATATATTCTATGCTTTAATGATCTTTTCTGGCTCTTTTCAGACCAGCCTGCCTTTTATACATATCTTGAATATCTCACACTATATAGTATACCTGCAGGGCTTATCTGTTTTCTCGCATCATCCAGACAGATAACAAATAAGGCTGTAGCCATAACCATATCAGTAGTAAACATTGGTTTTGTTCTAATAACCTCACTGCTTCATGCATTAAACATAATTCATATCTGTAATTTCGTATCCTGGCTACATATAGGCGCAGTGGCCGAGGGATTATTTGTAATAAGCGCACTTATCATAAAAGAATACAAAAAGGTCAGATCTGCAGATCAGATCAAAGTATCTAACAAATCAACCGCTATGCTGATCCTTGGCCTTATTCTTTTTATTGGATGTTCAGTTATCGACATCATCAAATTCAACGTACTTAAGTTTATAAGTACAGGTGAAGTCATGGCAGATATTAATTTCATGACAGTCGGTGCACTTATATTCATTCTGTGCCTTATACTTAACTATTTTTATCACTGTATAGAACTCATCAGTGAAAACATATTAAAGCATAAGCTTGAAGGACTTGCCTACACCGATTCTCTTACAGGTCTATGCAACAGAGCAAGATGCGAACTGACAATGGCAGAACTTTCCGGAAATTATACGATAATGAGTATAGACCTTGATCGCCTTAAATATATCAATGATACCTATGGCCATGCTGAAGGCGACAGATTCATAAAAAACTTTTCTGAAATTCTAAAAAGCAGTTTTACTGATGCTTCTCTTCTAGGGCGTATGGGCGGCGATGAATTTATCGTGATATTCCCATATATTGATGAGCCTAAAATTGCCAGAGATATAAGCTGCTTTGAAGATCTTATGAACTACCATAATCTTAAAAATGACAATCTTGTATATTCAGCTTCTTACGGCTATTCATCAAATACTGATAAAGATTTGGGCAAAGAAAGAGGCTCACACAAGGTATATATGCTGGCAGACAGCCGTATGTATCAGATGAAAAGCGAGCATCACGCTAAAAGTAATGAAAATACCAGCAACGATCAACTTACAAACAGTAGTGATACAGCAATTAACGAACATCATAATACTAATGATGATGATAAGAATAATGACCTTATAAACAATAGATCAACCAAGGGAGGTGATATGAATGACTAAAAAAATGTATCTTCCTCTCTTCTTGTCAATACTTATTGCAATAACTATATTTACTTTAAGCTTTCTAACACTCACACATAAGCTTGAATATCCTATTTCTCCTTTACTTGACGGCTGGGAAGTAAGTATTAATGATACAAGTTATCAGGACGTAGATATATCAAGGTTCTACGAAATATTAGATGAAGATATCCAGCTTGGAGATCACATTGTAATGAAAAGGACTCTTCCTAATATCGGATATCTTCCAAACCCTACTATTGTATTCAGGTCAAGATATACAACCCTTAACTGCTATTTTGATGATGAACTGATATATAGTTTTGGTAATGATATTTATAAAAATAATAATTTCCTTGGTAAGCACTATCATGTGATAAGCCTTGGCTCTATTTATATGGACAAGGAAATAGTCTTTGATATGTATGCTACTGAAGATAATGCATTTGTATCTCTTGATCCTCCTATTCTTGGAAGTCATTATGATGCCGTTGGATCAACTGTCAATGCTCATCTTATGGTAATAGCTACAGGTATTTTCCTTATAATCTTTGGAATTGCCTTTCTTTGTATTGCCCTTTTATTTATAAGCTCTGTGCCTGAGATCGCAAGTCTTTTATGGGGAGCTTTATTTAGCATTATTATAGGAATATGGCTTATGTCCTACTATAATGTGCTATCATTTTTTGTCTACACACCGTATGAAACAGAAATAGAATAT
>NZ_JAILQF010000260.1 GCF_024699075.1 Butyrivibrio sp. | reverse complement strand
TTGATAATATTGAAAAATGTAGAAAGAGAACAGTAATAATAACCAATATTTTTTTGTTTTTTCATAAATGCCTCAAATCTAACCCTCATCTTATATATCGGAATATGTGTGGCAAACAAGTACAGAAATAATTATTATTTTTCAAAAGAGAATTATGGATTGGCATTATTGTGACATATCTGTTATCATATATGTGGGTGTCAACATGACAGGATTGTCATTTGACACCTATTGCTGACTTGAAAGACAAATTGCCATTTTAGATAAGCAGGCCTTAGCGAAGAAAGGCTTACTTTCATGTCGGATAATATCAGTGATAAAGGATGGAAAAAGTATGGATTATACGAAACTTTTAGATAAGGCCAAAGAGATGCGCAAGATGTCATATGTGCCGTATTCACATTTTCATGTAGGCGCAGCACTTCTTACAGAAGATGGGAAAATATATGGTGGATGCAACATTGAAAATGCATCTTATGGAGCTACAAACTGTGCTGAACGTACAGCATTCTTTAGCGCAGTAGCACAAGGAGATAAGAAATTCAAGGCAATAGCAATTGTAGGTGGTCCTGAGGATGAGAATGGAAATATTGATAAGCTAACAGATTCGCAGCCATGTGGAATCTGTAGACAGGTCATGAGAGAGTTCTGTGGACCTGATTTTGATATAGTACTAGAGGGAGCTGATGGCAAAGTTACCGTTCAGACTTTGGAAGAAATTCTTCCAAACAGCTTCGGCCCTGAGAATCTGTAAATATTTGGTGGTCACTTTTAATTTGAAGTGACCACTTTTTTGTATCATTTCACCTTCTAACAGGAGAGAAATAAGGTGCTCAGTTTTCATTAATAAGCTTCAGAAGATAAGGTATCTCAGCTTCAAAGTTAACTGCATAGTTTACGCTGTCTGGATCTTCGTAGGTATTGCGGATGCTGGCAGCTGTAAAGTCTGTGGCGATCTTGAGGGCTGTATATACGTCTTTTCCCAAGGTAAGGGCACCTGTGAATGCGCTGGCGTAGACGTCGCCTGTTCCGTGGGATTTATATGGAATTTTGGTTGTTCCATAGCTTATGAACTCGCCACTTTCTGAATTGAGGCCGATGAAGCCGAAGGTGCCGTTATCAAGAGTAACACCTGTTATCACTGGGAACTTGCAGCCGGCTTTAACGAGCTTTTTGAGAAGGTCGCAGATTATGTCATCTGATGCATCTTCGCCGGGATACTCTTCGCCGAGCATGAGGCAGGCTTCTGAAATGTTTGGAAGAGTGATATCGGCTTTTACGCAGAGGCTTAGCATCTCTTTAGCAAAAGCGTCATCAAAACCTACATATAGTTTTCCATTATCAGCCATAGCAGGATCAACTACTATGGCTGTATTTTTGCCCCTAAGTGTGTCAAAGTATTCTTTTACTATATCTATCTGACGAATGCTTCCAAGGTAGCCTGTGTAGATGGCATCGAATCTGAATCCTTCCTTCTTCCAGTGATCAAGGATTGGCAGCATGTCATCAGTCAGATCTCTGAAAGTGAATCCTTTGAACTGTGTGTGAGTAGAAAGAACTGCAGTTGGTACAATTGCGGTCTCTACTCCCATGGAGCTGATTATAGGAAGTGCAACTGTAAGTGAGCATTTGCCTACGCATGAAATATCCTGAATTGATACGATTCTTTTCATAATTATGTCCTCTTGTTCTTTAATGTATTGTGTGCAGGTAAACTAAAGCAAGTACTTGGCAATATCTGATTTTGAATATTGTCATCACTGATTTAAGAGTATAATATGAAATTGGAATTATTATTATAACCATTTTTATAAAAACTAATAGGACCAGAATCGGAAGGGCTAGTTTATGTATGATGTTGAAAAAAGGGGTAATAGACCCATATATGAATACCTGTATATGTGCATTCGTGATGATATTGTAAGTGGAAGAATAAAAAAAGGCGAAAAGCTCCTTTCAAAGAGAAGACTTGCTCAGCAAGAGGGAGTAGCACTTATCACTGTAGAAAATGCATATGAGCAGCTTCTTGTCGAGGGATATATAGAAAGCAGAGAAAGAAGCGGATATTATGCGGTCATGGATGCGGGAAGCTTATCAGGTTCCTTGCATTTAAGCAAAGATGTCAGATCAAATATAGTAAGAACAAAGAGAAAAACAATAACAAGTGTTTCGAATAAAAACAAGAAGGATATTACTGATTTTGTATCTCAGAGGCTTCACGATGATGCTTTTCCTTTCGATATCTGGTCTAAGCTGATCCGTAAAGTTCTGTCAGACAGAAATCCCGAATGTCTTGCTCCGCCTGATCCTTGCGGACTTGAAGTTTTAAGATCTGCAATCGCTGGTTATCTTATGAGAAGCAGAGGAATAGAAGCTGATCCTGACAATATAATAATAGGGCCCGGTACTGAATATTTAGAAAATATACTTTTGATATTATCAGGAGGCGGAGCGCTGACTGCTGTAGAAGATCCCGGATATAAGAAAATGGGACTTTTGTGTGAAAGGGCGGGACATAAATGCCTTCATATTCCTGTTGATAAAGATGGCCTTATAGTTTCTTCACTTGAAGGAACCAGTGTAAGACTATTGAATATATCACCATCTCATCACTTTCCAACAGGAGCAGTTATGTCAGCAGGAAGGAGAGCACAACTACTTGACTGGGCAGAGAGAGAAGGCGCCTATATTGCAGAAGATGATTATGATTCAGAATTCAGATTTTCAGGGAGACCGATTCCTCCTATATCTGCTGCATATCCGGATAAAGTAATATATATGAATACATTTACAAGGACTCTTGCTCCTTCTATCAGAATTGCTTTTATGATCCTGCCTAACAGGTTAATGGACTTATACAGACAAAAGCTTGATTTCTATTCCGGAACAGTATCATCTATAGATCAGCTCGTAATGGCTGAATTTATAAATGGAGGCTATTATGAACGTCATCTTTCCAGAATGAGGAATTTTTATGGCAAAAGACGTGAAAACATAATGAATCTTTTTGCATCAAATAAAGAAAAGCAGTTATTTACACCTGTCAAAGATACAGCAGGACTAAGGATAGTTCTAAAGGCACCGGAATGGCTTGATGATGAGAAATTCATTAAGATGCTTTTGGAAAATGGTATTAGGATGAACTGCATGAATGATTATTGTTATAGCCATAATAGTAAGTATGAGCATCTGTTTCTGGCAAGCTTTGGAGCAGCCGATGAATCAGACTTTAAAAAGGCATTACCTGTTATGGAAAAGGTTGCAGGAAAGTGCAGAAGATAAACATAAGTCAAACATAAGTCAAAAATAAGTCCTGTATCATTAAAATGATACGGGACTTGCATTAGGGCCACTTTTGATCTCGCAGTTACCTTCAAGCGTATTGACTGCTGCCTGGTATTCGGAAAACGATTTAGACTTAAGTATATTTTTGATATATTTATCTGTTCCTTCGAAGGACTGTGACATATAGAACCACATTTCCTTCATCTTATTGTGAACGTTGTGACTGTCTTTTAAGTGCTCTTTGTACATGTTCTCAAGAGCACGTCTGAATTCTTTGAATTCAGCCTTAGTCATCTGTGCGCCGCCCTTGATCTGACGACCAAGGGATGGGTCAGCAACTATACCTCTTCCAAGCATAACTGAAGATATTTTATTATCAGTACAGCCGGACGTGTTTTTATGATATATACCTATAATATCGTTTGTTTTTAAATCATCATTAGATTTGTTTTGAATACTATTATTAGAAATAGCATTGTTATCTAAAGAGTATCCATACTTTTGGTTTATATCATTATAATCACTGAGAGTGAACACATTGCCGTTGTAGCATACAGGGCAGGAACTTTCTATAAGAGCCTTCTCAAATACTTCCATATCGGGAACCCCTTTATAGAACTGCTTCCTTAAGCGGGGATGAATGGTAAGCTCTTTGATAGGATACTTGGCATATATCTTAGATAATTGCTCCATCTCAGATGCTTCAAGATATCCAATCCTTGTTTTTACAGATAACTTTTTAGCTTCATCACCAAGACTATCAAATACTTCATCAAAGAAAGTATCCAGTTTATCAGGATCGCGAAGAAATCCTGAACCTCTTCCCTTTGCTGTTACAGTTCCTGATGGACATCCAAGGTTAAGATTTACTTCGTCATATCCCATTGATATAAGCTTTTTGAAAATCCATATAAACTCTGTAGAACTATTTGCAAGAACCTGGGGAACTACGTTCATTCCTTCGTTATTGGCAGGATCAATTTCACGTTCATCACGCTTTTTGATATAGTGATCAGGAAATACACTAATAAAAGGGGTGAAATATTTATCCACCCCTCCAAAGTATTCATTGTGAAGCTGTCTGTAAAGATATGTTGTTATGCCCTCCATGGGCGCATAATAAATGTTCATTATATATAAAACCTTTAATGATATTTGTTGTATCTGGTACTTTTAAGCTAATAATTTAAGAATCGGCAACCTTGATACAATATCACATTTTTACAGATTATGCCACAGATAAGAATTTAGCGATATGATCCTCGATTATCTTCATAAGTCTTGTTCTTGCTTCAATACTTGCCCATGCAATATGTGGAGTGATGAGAAGTTTAGTGCTGTCTTTGATCCTGAGAAGAGGATTGGACTCTTCAATAGGCTCAACTGAAAGAACGTCAAGACCGGCAGCTCTTATAACATCATTTTCAAGTGCATCAGCAAGATCTTTTTCGTTAACGATAGGACCACGTCCAAGGTTAAGAAGGATAGCAGATTTCTTCATCTTGGAAAGAGCTTCCTTGTTGATGAGGTTGTTAGTTGCATCGTTAAGTGGTGCATGGATTGATATGATATCAGATGTAGCAAGAAGCTCGTCAAAAGATACTTCTTTATATTCAGAATCATGATTCTTGCCTGAAGTAGAGTAGTACTGAACGTTACATCCAAAGGCTTTGGCAACAGAAGCTACCTGCCTTCCGATAGCACCAAGACCGATGATTCCGTAGGTCTTTCCATAAAGCTCACCAAATCTTTTTTCAAAATGTGTGAACATGAAGTCCCTGGTGTAGCCATCTGTCTTAACGTAGTTATCATAATAAGCCAGGTTCTCGAAAAGATAGAACAGGAGTGCGAAAGTGTGCTGAGTTACTGTCTGAGTTGAGTATCCTGCTACGTTGCGCCACTCGATGTTCTTAGCTGCAAGATAATCAAGATCAAGGTTGTTGACACCTGTTGCTGTTACGCATACAAGCTTTAAGTTCTTGGCTGTTCCTATAGTCTTTTCATTGATCGGAACTTTGTTAAGAATGATAATATCTGCATCCTCAACTCTTGCAGGAACCTCTTCTGGCTTTGAAAAGTCATAAATTATAACTTCACCAAATCTGTTAAAACCAGAAAGATCTATATCTTCACCAATTGTTTTGCGATCAAGAAATACGATTTTCATAAGCATCCTCCGTTGTTATCTAGTAAATTTAGCAATATAAATATACCATCATGATAATTCGCAGAAGGCGCTATTTCAAGTTGAAATCTGTGTAAAGCGTGAAAAAAATTGCTCCAAATTGATACAGCATATTTTTATGGAAAGATATATCGATTCTTGCTACACGGCCTTAAAGAGTTTTATGTCGCTCTTGACACATATACAGAAAGCGTATTAACATATCCAATGATAAATAAATATTACTTCGGGGGCGGGTGTAATTCCCTACCGGCGGTATAGTCCGCGAGCTGCCTTTTAGTAGCATGAACCGGTGTGATTCCGGTACCGACAGTAAAGTCTGGATGGAAGAAGAATTAGCAGGCACTACGCTTGCAGAATTGATGGTAAATTGTAGCCCCGGTTTATTCCGGAGCTTTTTTTATTTTCAAATTTAATTATATCTTTTAATTATTTATCATAGAAAGGATAAAAAATGAATATTACTTTACTCTCTAGTGTTGTACAGAACACTATTTATGTTTCCGGCTTTGTGATAATAATCGCAATAGCTTTTATTGTTTCAATTCTTTGCGAGAATCTGGCTCAGAAGATCAATCATACAAGCGAGCCTTTGTTCAGCACAAGAAAGATAGTTGTTATAGGTACATTTGCTGCTATATCAGTTGTTCTTATGATGTTTGAAATTGCATTACCTTTTGCTCCTTCATTTTACAAAATGGATCTTTCAGATCTTCCGGCGCTTATAGGTGCATTTGCATTTGGTCCTATGGCAGGCGTTATGATAGAGCTTGTAAAGATACTCCTTGAGCTCGTAATAAGAGGAACGTCAACAGCTTTTGTTGGAGAACTTGCCAATTTTGTGATCGGATGCTGCTTCGTACTTCCTGCTTCAATTATTTACACTTTTAAAAAGACTCGTACAATGGCACTTATAGCCTGCCTTGTTGGAACAATTGTTATATCGATCGTGGGAAGTCTCATGAATGCATTTTTCCTCCTTCCTGCATATAGCGCACTTTATGGAATGCCGGTAGATGCCTTCGTACAGATGGGTAATGAAGTTAACGGCAACGTAACAAGCATATGGACTCTTGTACTTTACTGCGTAGTACCACTTAACCTTTTAAAGGGCGGAATTGATTCTATAATAGCAGTTCTTATATATAAGAGAATCAGTGTCATACTCAAGACCGCTACATTTGCATACAAAAGGAAATGATTGGTCTTTGTGTTATTTTTATTGGAAATATGCCGATATATAAGCAAAGATAGTGTCGATTGTGTTTATAGGTAGTTGCAAGGATGCATACAAAGTTAACTAATGGCTATAAAAATTGTTAACTTACCGGAAAGGAGTCTGAACTATGGCATTATCAAGTGATATCGCGCGTATAAGCGTAGCTCAATCTATGTATGATACTTCTTCATACAAAAATTCCGTCAAAAAAGAAGCAGCATCAGATACAACTGCGACCGCAGAAGCAAAGTCTGCTGCCAAAATATCCGGAAGAACAGTTGGTGATGTTAAGCTTAGTGATAAGGCTGCTAAGTATTATGAGAAGCTTAAAGCCAAGTTTTCAAATATGGATTTTGTACTTGTATCAGCAGATCAGAAAGATAAAGTTGAGGCAAATGCAGCAGCTTATGGCCAGGCAGGTAAGACAGTAGTACTTATTGATGATGCTAAGATCGAACAGATGGCCAATGATGAAGCCTATGCTGACAAAGTTGAAGCTATTATTACTAATGCAGAGGCTCAGCTTAAAGCAGTTGGTAATGGTCTTCCCGGAACCGGAGCAGATGTTCAGGGATATGGCATGAAGATCAATGATGACGGAACCGCTACTTTATTTGCAGTCCTTAAGGATTCTTCGAAAGCTCAGAAAGCCCGTATTGAAAAGAAAGCTGCCAAGAAGAAGGCAGAAGAGAAGCAGGAACAAAAGAAGCTTGAAGAAAAGCGGGCTCTAAAGAAAGCTGAAGAAAAGAAAGCCAAAGAAACTGATAAAGAAGACAAGATCAGTGAAGATGACAATGAGTATGTGACGGTTACGGCTAATAGTGCCGAGGAACTATTAAAGAAGATTGCTGATCAGGCAATGCTTTTCAGAAGTAATAGTGTTATGACTGAAGATGAAAAGATGGTTGGTCAGAACTTTGATTTTAATGTTTGATCAAGGTAAATATAGCCCTCATTCTAGATAAATATAGCCCTCATTCCAGATAAATACGCAAATAAACTTATGAAAAGTTCCCAAAAAACCGATAATAGGTTATAATTAAGAGTGATAATTAATTGATTATCGTTTGATTGTGGTTAAATAAATACGCTATGACCGTAATACGGCAGGAGGGCATATGTTTATCTGCATGTCATGTCAGGACAATACTGAAAAAACAACGACTGAGATCTGCGAGTTCAGAGGAATAAGGTATGATAACCGCTATAAAACGGTTGTGATATCGACTGAGCATGAGAATCATGATTATATCGTCCCTATGACAGAGACCAAATATGAGCAGTTTGTGGCTGATATAGCTAAAGCCATGAATGAGCATAATCTTATTTATATCAATAATGGTGTCATTTTCCGTTGTAGAAAAGGCGAGATTCATAATAGTGAACCTCAGAACCTTACTATCAGCTGGTAAGATAATTATTAACACATGTCGAATTTACGTCCTGTAAATAACGATTTAAAACTCCATCAATTTGATGGAGTTTTTTTATGCAAAAAAGTTCAAGATTACCCCACTAATATCCGATATAGATAATAGAGTTTTTTCATTGTGATCTATGAGTAAAACACAGCCCTAAAGCGGCATGGAGGTTCTAATGGCTTTCACTAGAAAGCGTATCAGGCTCGGAGAATGTCTTTTAAATGAGAAGTTCATAACTCAGGAAAAACTTGACGAAGCGCTTGCCCTTCAGAAAAGCAGTGGTAAGCGTCTTGGTGAGCTGCTTGTAGAAAACGGCTATGTTACAGGTGAACAGCTTGCAACAGCACTAAGCCGTCAGCTAGGCCTTGGTATTGTAAATCTTCAGGTAATAGAGATTCCTGATGACATTCTGAACATGGTACCGGCTAACATACTTAGGAAACACAAGGTTTTACCATTTGAATATAAACCAGGCGCACCCAATACTCTGCATGTTGCCATGTCAGACCCTATGGATACAGTAGCGATCGATGATATCGGTATTGTTACCAATCTGTCCATAGAGCCTGTACTTTCTACTGCCCAGAGCATCATGCTTGCTCTTGACAAATACTATGGCAATACTGACCTTAAAGATGCAGCAGAGCAGTATGCCAAAGAAAGAACGCATGCTCATGAAGAAGCAGAGCAGGAAACTGCTGAAGTTACCAATTCTCCTATAGTACAGCTTGTTACTACTATGATAGAATCAGCTGTTCGCCAGCGTGCATCTGATATACATATTGAACCCGGAGCAAGAAATCTTAGGATCAGATTCAGAATTGACGGCGCTTTGTATGAAAGAGCTGTATACAACAATAACCTTCTTGGTGCGATCGTAACACGTATCAAGATTGTCAGCGGAATGGATATCTCTGAAAAGAGAAAACCTCTTGATGGTCGTATGACGCAGATTGTAGACAGACTTGAATATGATATCCGTGTATCTACACTTCCTACAGTATACGGCGAGAAGGTCGTTATGAGACTTGCTTCCAAATCAGCTCTAAACAGAAGTAAGGATCAGCTGGGACTTAGGCCTGACGAAATGGAAGTTTTCGACAGAATAATATCCAATCCTAATGGAATTCTTCTTGTAACAGGTCCTACAGGATCAGGTAAATCAACTACGCTTTATACAGCACTTTCAGAACTTAACAAAGAAGATGTTAATATCGTAACAGTAGAAGATCCTGTAGAAGCTAATATTAATGGAATCAATCAGGTACAGGTTAATCCTAAGGCAGATCTTTCTTTTGCTTCAGCTCTTAGATCTATTCTGCGTCAGGATCCGGATATTATCATGATCGGTGAGATAAGAGATCAGGAGACAGCTTCTATTGCTGTTCAGGCATCTATTACCGGTCACCTTGTTGTATCTACGCTTCATACCAATTCTTCGGCAAGTACAGTAACAAGACTTGAAGATATGGGACTTGAAGCCTATCTTATAGCAGATTCTGTAATAGGAATCATAGCCCAGCGTCTTATAAGACGCCTATGCCCTGAATGCAAACAGGCTTATGAGGCATCTGCCCAGGAGAAGAGACTTCTTGGAGTGGATGAAGACAAGCCTCTTACTCTTTATAGAAAAGTCGGATGCCCTAAATGTAGTAATACAGGCTTCTCCGGACGAACAGGTGTATATGAGATCATGGAAGTTACGCATGATCTAAAGCTCATAATAGAGAGAAAAGGAACTGCAGACGAGATCAAGAACCAGGCACTTAAAGAGGGCATGAAGACTCTCAGAATGAGTGCAACAAAATATGTTCTTGATGGCACGACTACAATTGATGAGATGAAGAAAGTTTCGTATGATTCTTAACTAAGAAAGGATCGCCATGCCAACATTTGGATATCTTGCTTTTGATGCTTCCGGTAAACAGGTCAAAGGCAGTATGGACGGCGATAGCCGTGAACAGATAATAAGAGAGCTTAAGTTCAAGGGACTTACTCCTGTCAAAGTAGAAAGCCAGAATCTTCTAACAAGAGATATAAGCTTTGAATTTGGTGGAGTAAAGACCAAGGAGCTTGCTATTTTCTGTCGCCAGTTTGTGAGTATATCAAAGGCCGGTGTACCGATCATTCAGAATATGCAGCTTCTTTCTGAACAGACAGAGAACAAGGTGCTTGCAAATGCGATAAAAGAAATAGTTACTGACATAGAAAAGGGTGAAACACTTACATCTGCCATGGAAAAACATAAGAAGGTGTTCCCAAATCTCCTTATTACAACGGTAGGTGCGGGCGAAGCATCCGGTAATCTCGATATGGCATTTGAGCGTATGGCAGTCCAGCTTGAGAAGACAGCCCTTGTTGAGGATATGATCAAAAAGGCTATGGTATATCCTATCATGGTACTTATAGTAGCGGTAGGTGTTGTAGGCGTAATGCTTATTGTAGTTATTCCTTCATATACTGATATGTTTGATCAGCTTGGAACAGAGCTTCCTGCGATCACCCAGATGGTTGTAGATATGAGCGACTTTGTAATAGCCAAGTGGTATCTGATAATTGCAGTAGTGGCAGCAGTCATTATCTTTTTTAAATGGTTTCAAGGTACTTCAGTAGGGCAGATGACACTTGGAAGACTGCAGATGAAGCTTCCTATAGTAGGTGATCTTACGCAGAAGAAAGCCTGTTCCAATCTTTCACGAACAATGTCCACACTATTTGCTTCCGGCGTATCTATCGTTGATTCCATAGATATCACGGCAAGGACAATGGACAATATATTATACAAAAATGCTCTTACAGAGACTAAAGATGCGGTAATAGCAGGTCAGCCCATGTCAATTGCATTGGAAAATACCAAGATGTTTCCTCCTATGATGTATCACATGATAAGAATAGGCGAGGAGTCTGGTTCAACTGATGAGATGCTTGAAAAGCTTGCTGAATACTACGATCAGGAAGTAGAAGCAGCAACAGCTGCCCTTATGGCAGCCATGGAACCTTTGATAATAATAGTACTTGCAGGAGTGGTCGGTTTCCTCATTGCAGCTATAATGTCACCCATGATGACAATGTATGAGTCGCTTGACAACCTGTAAGGCTATTTATAAAAACTAAATATCAATAAATAGTTTCCAAAATTGTGTATTGACAAAAGAGAAGGGAGGTAATAATATAAATCTTGCGCGATAGCAAAAAATATTGAAAATATGATTATAAAGTATGATTTTATTTTTGGTATTATTGCAGTTGGAGTTAAGGATGACGGTACTAATATACCGGCGAGATTCAGTCTACAGCAGGAGGCTGTAGGAAAAGGAGAAAAATAAATGATCAAGTTCCTTCGCAATTACAGAAACAACAAAGAAGACAATCAGGAAGAAAATAAAGGATTTTCACTTGTTGAGCTTATTATCGTAATCGCTATTATGGCTATTCTCGTAGCTGTACTTGCACCTCAGTTCTTACAGTATGTAGAGAGATCAAGAAATTCAACAGATGCTACTAATGCTACAAGTATTGTATCTGCGGTTCAGACATATATAGCAGATCCTGCATATACATCAGTAACTACAGGATTT
>NZ_JAILQF010000246.1 GCF_024699075.1 Butyrivibrio sp. | reverse complement strand
AGTCTGATGAAGAACTATCTTTTCTTTTCGGATACTATGCTCATCTTATAACGGATGCTGAGCTTCAGCGTACTATACGTGATCCTCAGCGAGTTGCTGCAGCATGGAAAAGAGCAAAAGAATATCCTGAAATAGCTAGCGATTCAGAAGGAATGGAAGAGACTTGGGATAATTTAAAAAAATTTTTTCCGAGTAGAAAAGAAAGATCCAAGGACTATTTCGTTATAGAAAGAGAGTATTTGGATTCACATCCGGAATCAGGGTATTTTACAGAGATAAAAAAATTGGAGGAGTTTCCGGATTACATTGATTATTTGCCAGAGGGAGCAATTGGGACAAAGGTAATGGTAAAAAATGGAAGGAATAAAGTGGTTATTCTTTGATATAGGTTCTACATTAGCAGATGAGAGCTTAGTTTATGAGGAAATATACAGGAAGATAGCGAAGGCAGCTAATATGACGTATGACTTTGTTTATGAAAAAGCACTTGAGTATTATAAGCAGAACAAAAGAGGCGATAAAGAGGTTAGTAAACTCCTTGGAGTTGAAAAGCCTATTTGGGAACCGCAGTATGAAAGGTTATATGATGATGCAAAAGAATGCCTTGAGCGACTTAGCAGAAAATATAAAATAGGCATTATAGCGAATCAGATACCTGGTACAGAGCAGAGATTGGAAAAGTTTGGGATAAGAAAGTACATAGATGTTATCGTGGCATCAGCAGAAGAAGGTGTTGCAAAGCCAGATAGAAGAATGTTTGAGATTGCTCTTGAAAGAGCCAACTGTTCTGCTGATCAGGCTGTTATGGTTGGAGATCGGATAGATTACGATATTGTTCCTGCTAAGAATATGGGAATGAAAACTATCTGGGTTAAGCAAGGCATGGGGCAATATTGGATTTTCTCTGATGAAAGCGAAAGACCGGATTATGAAATAAATAGATTATCTGAATTGCTTGAGATTATTTGATTATAAAGTCATTTAAGGGGGACAAATGTCAAAATATTATTTTATACGCCATGGTGAAACTGATTTTACAGAAGCAGATACAAAGATATATCAAGGATGGGGATTTAATATGCTTACTTTATCTCGAAAAGGTATATCACAGATAAGGGATGCAGCTAATGATCAAAGGTTAAAGGATGCCCAAATAATAGTGACTTCACCATACGGAAGAACAATGCATACGGCAGCTATTCTATCGAAAGAGCTAGGCATAGATATGGTTGTTGAAACTGATCTGCATGAATGGGTGGCTGATGCAGATTATAATTATCTGCCAGAAAAAGAGGCTATGACTAGCTTCAGAGATTTTTCTGAAAACAAAGGTATAATGAATGCCGACTGTAAGTATAATTGGGAAACAGCAGCGAGTATCTTTAAGAGAACAAAATCTGTTTTAGAAAAATATAGTAATTATGATGCTGTTATTATTGTGTGTCATGGAACTGTGATGCAGTATTTTCTAGGAGTTGAGCATCCAAATAACGGTCAGATTGAGGAGTATATGCTATGAAAATGGCAGCATATCAATTTGATGTAACTGGGAATATCGAAGATAATTTGAAAATAATCAGAAGATCTGTTGTTGAATCTTCCGAACAAAAGGTTGAACTTATAGTTTTTCCGGAGTGCGCATTATCTGGCTACCCACCAAGAGATATGTCGAGTTCATCTGATGTTGATGAATGTGCAATACGTGATGCAATATCAGATATTCAGGCCATGTCCGAGAAATGTGGCATTAGTATAATTATTGGAACAATTGCTTTTGAGAACGGCAAATACTACAACAGAGCATATTATTTTTCTCCGGACAAGCCTATGCAGTGGTACGGCAAAAGAGCTTTGTATGGTTGGGATGAAGAGAATTTTTGCGCAGGCGAAGAATCAGGTATTTTTAATATCGCTGGTCTGCATGTTGGAGTAAGAATCTGTTATGAAATACGATTTCCGGAATACTTCAGGCAATTGTATTTGGAAAACACAGATTTGAATATAGTTCTTTTCTATGATGTTGCTGATAAGGCAGATGATAACAGATATCAGCTTATAAGAAGTCACATTATAACCAGAGCAGTAGAGAATGTAACTCCGTGTTTGACAGTTAATGCAACTTTTCCTAATCAAACTGCACCGACATGTTTTGTAGATGCATCAGGAAAAGTATGCGCTGAACTTGAACAAGGTAAAGAAGGTATGCTTATTTACGGTTTTGAGAAAAAGAAACTTGATTTTGG
>NZ_JAILQF010000225.1 GCF_024699075.1 Butyrivibrio sp. | reverse complement strand
ATGTGGAGGAACCGGCAAGATTATTAAAGATAAATGTTCTGATTGCGGCGGAACAGGTTATAAGACAAGCCGTAAGACTATCAAGGTTACAATTCCTGCCGGAATTGATAACGGTCAGAGCGTACGTATCAGAGAAAAAGGTGAACCTGGAATAAATGGAGGACCAAGAGGAGATCTTCTTGTAGAAGTACTGGTATCCAGTCATCCTACATTCCAGAGAGAAGATTATGATATTTTCTCAGTAGTTGATATGTCTTATGCTATAGCAGCTCTCGGCGGATCAATCGTGATTGATACAGTTGATGGCAGAGTAGTATATGATGTAAAGCCCGGAACTCAGACTGGTGCAAGAATAAGACTTAGAGGTAAGGGTGTTCCTTCTCTTAGAGATAAGGATATCAGGGGTGACCACTATGTAACTTTAGTTGTTAAGACTCCTGAACGTCTGTCCAAAGAAGCCAAAGAACTCTTAACAAAGTTTGATGAGCTTACAGGCGACAGCCTTAACGAAGCTGAAAGACTTACTTCTGACGGACCTGATGATAAGGACGGCAAAGAGAAAAAGAAGAAAAAAGGCTTCTGGAATAAATAAAGATAACTTTATGGGGTGTCGCATAAAATAGCGGCACCCTTACGTTATTAATAGCTTCACGGGTTCTGTAATTGGACTCTTAAGCTGAATTCTACTTTACTGCAGGAGATGAGGCATTTGCCATGATATTTACCTGCAAGCTCCTGAATGATTTTAAGACCATAACCGTGACTTACCTTATCCTTTTTGGTCGTGGAAATAAGATTTCCGCGTATATGGCGCTGTACAAGCACAGGATTGACTACGGAAATAGTAGTAAAGTTGCGCGTTCTGACTGCCTTGACATTAATATAAGGATTTTCAATGTTTTCACAGGCTTCCAGCGCATTATCAAGAGCATTGGCAAGAATGGAGCATATATCAGGGGCAGGCATATCGGTAAGCCCTGCCAATGATCCTTCATAGTTAAAGGTAATGCCCTTTTTGTTTGCAATCTCAATTCTGCTGGTCAGGATTATATCAGCAATATTATTGCCGCTAATAGGAGCAGGAGCGGCAGGAAGGCTGGCAGTAAGATCTTTGGTATATTTTTTGATTTCATTGTAATTACCGTCTTCAGCCAGTGTTTCGATTATTGCCATATGTTTTTTGAGATCATGTCTCTTTTTCCTGATCTCATCTTCTTGCAGCTGGAGGTTCTTCATAGCGTCCAGCTGAGTCTGCAGATAGGTCATATGAATTCTTGCAAGCGTCTCATTCTCAAGACGGATTCTTTTTTCAAACAAACTGTAAATATAGAATACAATGCAGCTGACATATGCTATAGGCAGGAAGAACCTCCAGAACATATCAGCAAGTCCCAAAAAGTCGCTTGTTGCGAATAACATAGCACACAGCGCCAGTATCAGCATTGTAAGGCAGAACAGTATCATTGCCAGCGCGATTTCTCTTAACGTAATATGAAAGACCAGTCCTTTCTTTTGGGAAATGATGTGTATTGTCACAAGAATCAGCATGATAGTCAGGTCTGTAATGACATCAGAGAGTTTCAGTGTCAGGTAAAAGCAGGAAAATGAATCATCCACATACGGGAATACTGTCGTGAAAATATATGACGGCATTATTGAAAAAACGGTATATAAGAAAAAAGTCGGAATGGTCAAAAGAACATCCGTAAGCTTAAGTGAACTAAGTCCCAGAATAGTCAGATATACCATTGCAAGGACCATGATCATATAAAGTGATGGTATTGGTATGAAAATATTCGTTATAAATAAAACAAGAAAATAGGACGGGAAGAGCAGATACAGCCTTTTTCCTGAAATATTAAGATGCCCCCCACAGAAGTACTGGAGGAGCAATATAAGTTCAGTGCAGGCTATAGCATTTGAAATTGCGGCAATTACATAAGGGCCAAAAAGATCAATGATATGGAGATTCATAATTAACCTCATGTCGCGAGCAAAGCGAGTGACTAATGGTTCAAATTGATGGAGCTCGCGTCATCAATTTGTGTTTGAAAGTGGAACACTTTCAAATTTAACCTCGTACTTATTCTCCTGAAATAAATGCATTGAAGGCAGATTCAAAGTCTTTGTATCTGCGCCTGCTAAGAGACAGTGTGTTTCCATTATCAAGTGTTATGTGTGAGGAATCATACTGCGAGATTCTCTCGAGATTAACAAGAATGCTGCGGTGTATTCTGCAGAAATGCTGCCCGGAAAGTTCTTCTTCAAAATCAGTCAGGTTCTTTCTGACAGTTATAGAATCATCATCCGTATAAACAGCTGTATCCTTGTTGTTGGCTTCTATATAGAGAATATCAGCAGTGTTTAGAATCATTGATCCAAATGATGCATCGATACGAAGTAAGCGCTTTTTCTTACAGCGAATTTCTTTCCGGATGCTTTCAAGGGTGTCTGACAGAGATTTTTCATCAATAGGTTTTATCAGATATCTGAAAGCATTGACTTCGTAGCCTTTGGGAGCGGAAGAAAGGTCGCTTGTCAGATATATAATGAAGCAGGTCGAATCATAGGTACGGATCTTCTTGCCAACTTCGATTCCGTTAAATAGCTCCATGATAACATCGCAAAAGATAATATCGAATCTTTTGCCAAGTGAATAATCCTCAAGAAGCTTATTGGGATCAGTATAAGTGAAAAGCTCAAAGTTCATTTCTTTCCACAATAATTTGTATAAGCTGTCGACGAATATCTGTTCGTCATCAAGTATTGCTACCCGCATATTTAGTCCCTGTATAAGAAAAACCTAAGATAAACAGTAATATTATAACCGTTCGCACCGGATTTTCAACCACTTACGAAAAAATAGAATATACATTGAAATATCTGCATAAAATGGATGCATAAATGTACTACAAGTATGAAAACAGTAGAACAAGGAGGAAGAGTATGAAAGCTAACGAAGTATACACTAAGACACTGAAATTTGCATGGATAAAGCTGGGAATGGGTTTGGCTACGGTACTTTTGTCAATCATTCTGTTCGCGATAGTCATGGGGATAAGCGTGCTGATGGAAAGTGAAGAAGTTGGAGTGATCGGACTTTTAATCTGGTTTGCAGGAACACTGCTTATAAGCTACATAATAAACACCTATTTTGGATATCTTGTTAAAGCAGGGCATGTTGCAGTAATCGCTGAAACCTTCAGAACCGGTCAGGTACCTGCAGATGAAGTAAACTATGGAATCAGAATGGTTAAGTCAAGATTTGCTACAAGCAACATTTATTTTGTTCTTGACAGACTTGTAAGCGGGGCTGTTAACCAGCTTCAAAGTGCAGTAGGCAAGGTGGAGAGCTTCCTTGATTTTGTTCCCGGAATGAGCATAATAGCGGGATTTGCCAAGAGCCTTATCAGAATCGGACTTGGATATGTAGATGAATGCTGCCTTGGCTACACGTTTTATAACAATCAGCAGAGTGCATTCAAAAGCGCAGCAGATGGCGTAGTTATCTATTTTCAGAACTGGAAGACAATCCTCAAGGATGCAGCCAAGGTATCTCTTATTGTGATAATCGGAACAGTAGTAGCAAGTATATTACCTGTTTATTTATTTGTATTATTGTTCAAGGCTCTTGGCTGGTTTACTTTTATAGGATTTGTTGTGGGTGTCATAGTTGGCTGCGTTGTAAGATATGCATTTATAGACAGCTATATCCTTGTAAGAATGATGAGCTCATACATGCAGGTTGCACCTACAACTGTGATATCATTTGACTTATATGGCAAGCTCAGCAGACTTTCAGGTAAGTTCAGGGAACTTTGCAAGCGTGCCGGAAACGAGATTGGTAATGCCGGTATGAATAATCCATATCCCGGCAACATGGCAGGTTGACTCGGTATGAATAATCCATATTCCGGTAATATGGCAGGTTGATATATACGAACATCTTCAAACTTTGCATTATCGTTTGTTGTGCGTTAAAATGGGCTGAGAAGAAGGCTTTTTTGTCAGAATTAGTCTTAATGACACGTAACAGGTTTTAGATGAGGTTTTAACGTATGAAATGGATGAGGTTTAGAATTCGCACAAATGAAGAGGCTGAAGATGTCATTATCAGCGAGATGGTTGATATAGGCCTTACAGGTGCGCAGATAGAAGATAAGGTGCCGCTTACAGCTGCAGAGAAGGAACAGCTGTTCGTAGATGTTGTTCCGGAGCAGGAGGATGATGGAATCGCGTATCTTAATTTCTTTGCAGAGCTTGCAGATGATAATACTCTGACAGTTACAATACCGGACGAGGATGCCGAGGATACATCTGCATCTGATGGAACAGGTGATGTATCTTATCAGATGGAAGCTGCAGGTGGTAAGCAGGTCAAAAAGACTCCTGAGCAGCTTCAAAAAGAGATAAGGCAGATACTTGATGGAATCAGTCAGTACATGGATATAGGAGATGGCACTATCTCTGTTGATGTTACTGAAGATATAGACTGGATGAATAACTGGAAGCAGTATTTCCACAAGTTCATCGTAGATGATGTTCTTATTATTCCTTCCTGGGAAGAACCATCCAAAGAGGATCTTGAAAAGACAGACAAGATATTCCATATAGATCCTGGAACAGCATTTGGAACAGGTCTCCATGAATCTACACAGCTTTGTATTCATCAGCTTTCTAAGTATATAACTCCAGGATGTGAAGTACTTGATGTAGGAACAGGAAGTGGTGTACTTTCAATTCTGGCTCTTATGTATGGCGCCGGCCACTGCGTAGGAACAGACCTTGATAAGGGTGCAATTCCTGCTATAGCAGAAAACCTTGAAGCTAACGGATATACAGATAAGAACCTTAAGCTTATCATCGGCAATATCATTGATGATAAGAAGGTACAGGATGAGGTCGGATACGAAAAGTATGATGTTGTTCTTGCTAATATCCTTCCTGTAGTTCTGGTACCGCTTGCTCCTGTAATAGGTCAGTTCATGAAGAAGGGTGCAGTATTTATCACATCCGGTATCATGAATGAAAAAGGAGAAGAGGTTGCAGCTGCCCACAGAGCAGCAGGCTTTACAGATATTGAGATGATACACCAGGGAGACTGGGTATCTGTTACATCCAGAAAAGCATAAATGACAGTTTTTACATGGCCATACTTCATTTAAGGTATGGCCTTTTTAGTGTTAAGATATATCATGAGATGAAAATTGG
>NZ_JAILQF010000365.1 GCF_024699075.1 Butyrivibrio sp. | reverse complement strand
ACGCCGAAAGTATCAACTGTAACACTCTTCATCTTCTGCTCGTTAACAGGTCTGTCGTTCCAGTCTGTCTGAGTATCAGCGATAGTATTAACAACGTCCATACCCTCAGTAACCTTACCGAATGCAGCATACTCGCCGTCAAGATGAGGAGCATCCTTGTGCATGATGAAGAACTGAGAACCTGCAGAATCAGGGATCATAGTACGTGCCATTGAAAGAACACCGGGTGTGTGCTTAAGGTCGTTCTTGAAACCGTTGTTTGAGAACTCACCCTTGATTGAGTATCCAGGGCCGCCCATACCTGTTCCTTCAGGATCTCCGCCCTGAAGCATGAAGCCCTTGATTACTCTGTGGAATATAACTCCGTTGTAGAATCCCTTATTTATAAGAGAGATAAAATTATTAACTGTGTTAGGTGCAATCTCCGGATAAAGCTCTGCCTTAATAACATCTCCGCTTTCCATTGTGATTGTAACTATAGGATTTTGATTAGCCATTTAATGACTCCTTCCATAATAAATATCTTGAATCTATTGTCACAGGTTTTAATGTAAAACCTTTTGACTTACTCTATACTAATGTCCTATCATCTCTTTGTTCCAATTTACGGAACTTTAATAGTCATAGCCCTCTGCATGTTGTAAATTTCTACTTTTTTATGTTCACCGCCAAATTCACCGTCTCTGGTCCATGATACAGGTATATCTGATTCAAAAGATATGTGACTCATTTTCAGATTGATGAGGTCTCTACTACTAATAATATCATTACCAAGTAAAGCTCCTACAAGATTAGGAATATCAAGAAGACTTTGAGGTCTTCGTACAAGTGTAACTTCAAATTCCCCATCATCAAGCTTTACATTCTTACCAGTAATATTCTGTATACCACCAACCTGAATAGAATTAGTTACCATACCATAAATGAAGTCATCTTCAAGTACGGTTCCGTTACCATATGTTATTTTCATATGATATGTTCTTATATCCTGCAATTCCTTCACGCTCTGAAGGATATATGCAGCATGACCCAGAGCATTTTTCAAAGACTGATCTGTTGAATATGATACATCTGTAAATATGCCAAAAGCAGCACAATAAACGAAATTTTTATCGTTCATCGCACCTACGTCGCACAAATATTCATTATCGCCAACTACTATCTTGGCGGCTCGCGTCATAGAAGATGGTATCTTCAGACTCTTTGCAAAATCGTTGGTAGAACCGGCCGGAACATAACCTATCGGCACTTTGAATTCAGAATTCATCATACCGGATACAACTTCATCAAGAGTACCGTCTCCTCCACAACATGCAACTATACTGTAATTGTCATCTCGTTCTCGGACACGTCTTTCTCCATCTCCCTGACTCTGGGTAGGATAAGCTGTAACTTCATATCCTGCCTTTGTAAAAATATCTATGATGTCAAGAAGATGGCCTCTTATGGTTGCCTTTCCGGCATGAGGATTATAGACAAATAACATTCTTGGAGCATTCATATATTATGGTCTGCCCTTTTTTATAATATTTCAGGCCAGTGATGTAGCGCCTTCAAGATAATTAGCCATATCTGCAACAGCAGCAGCCTCGTCTCCGCCTTCAGCGATAACGTCAACTGTTTCTCCGCTCTTAAGGTTAAGGGTCATCATACCCATTATACTCTTGGCATTTACTTTTCTTTCCTGAACTTCGATGTGAATAGTGCTGTCATACTTACTCGCAACCTGTACAAGCTCAGCAACAGGACGAGCTTCAAGTCCACGTGGCAGTTTGATTTCGATAGATTTTTTGATCATAACTCCTCTTTCCTCTGCGCTTACTAAGCGTCTTAAAACCTTGCTTCTCTCAGCCTCGCAGCTTATCTGCAAGCTCGCTGAGCTTTCGAAGCCTGTGATTGACTCCGGATTTGCCGACTGGTGGGTTTAGGTATCCTCCAAGCTCTGACAAAGTTGCTTCCGGATGTTCTAGTCGTGCTTCTGCTATGGCCTTAAGGCCTTCAGACAATTTCGCGATTCCATAATGCTGCTCAATATACATTATGTCATCCATCTGCCTTGATGCTGCATTGGCAGTCTTGGCTATATTAGCAGTCTCACAGTTTACGCGACGATTGACGGAATTGCGCATATCTTTTAAAATCCTGAGATTCTCAAGATTCATAAGACCTACGTGGGCTTCCATTATATTAAGAAGATCTACGATCTCCTCGCCCTCTTTGAGATATACAACGTAGTATTTCTTCCTCTGTATCAGACGACCCTTAATACTGAAATCGCCAAGGATATCCATAAGCTGAACAGCCTGGCCTTCATTATCACATACAAATTCCATGTGATAAGATTTCGTCGGATCTGATATAGAACCAGAACAGATAAACAGGTCTCTAAGGAATGCTCTCTTGCAACACTGACTGCGCAACAAAAGAGGACTTACTACTCCGTTTGGAACTCGAAGTGTTCCGTCCTCGTCTATTCCCTTAAGTGCCATGAGTATCGTTTTTAAATGATCGTGGTCAATATCAATCTTCTTATAATAACGACCATTTACGTGTAACTCTCGTTCCGTCTCCAGAATATCAGTATCTATATTAAATGCTTTTTTTAATATTGTAAAGCATTTTCTAACCGAAAAAACGTTATCTGTTTGCATGAAGAGTGCTAAATTGCTGCTTTCAGTGTCTTTTTCAATGAAACATTCCATTCGAAATATGACTGCAAGTCCTGCAAGAAGGCAGTGCCTTGCTTTACCTGTATGCGCTATAAGCTCTTCCTTTATATCAGTAGAAAAAGACATGCCGCCTTATCCTCTTTCTATTATGCCTGCGGTGGAACAAAGCTCTTTCTTGCCTTGTCCACATCCCTATGGGAGATCTTAAGTCCATAATTGCCTTTGCCATACATCCTGGCAAATAGTTCATTGGCTATAGTTACACTTCTATGCTGTCCTCCGGTACATCCGATTGCTATTACCAGCTGATACTTACCTTCCTTGATATAACCGGGAATAAGGAATGTCAGCATATCTTCAAGCTTATCTATAAACTGTCCACACTCAGGAAAGCTCTTAACATAATCCTGAACCGGCTTATCATTACCTGTCTGAGGGCTAAGTTCTTCTACATAGTATGGATTAGGAAGGAATCTTACATCAAACACAAGATCCGCATCATCCGGAATACCGTATTTAAATCCAAATGAAAGAATTGTAACGATAAGGTTATTATATGTTGCGTTCTCTACGAAAATACGATTAAGCTCTATCCTCAGCTCTCTTGTAAGAAGCTTTGAGGTATCGATTATATAATCAGCCTTTTCTTTAAGCCCGGAGAGGATCTCTCTTTCTCTTTTAATTCCATCTTCAATTCTTCCACCATTTGCCAGCGGATGAAGACGTCTTGACTCTTTATATCTTTTTACAAGGACCTGATCACTTGTCTCCATAAAGAGAACTTCTACAGGTACGCCCTTTTCTCTAAGGGTATCTATGACCGCAGGAACTTCGCGGAAGGCCTCGCCTCCTCTAACATCCATTCCAAGAGCAACCTTAGTGATTCCGCTCTCCGGGACCAGAATGAGCTCTACAAATTTCTCTATAAGTGATATTGGGAGATTATCTACGCAATAATAACCCGAATCTTCAAGCATATGAATAGCCGTTGATTTACCGCCGCCGCTCATACCCGTCACTATAACAAAGCGCATAACAGTCTCCTTTCTTAATCAAAATCTCCAAGAAGGATCACTTCTGTTTCAAGTTTAACACCGCTATTATCCAAAACTGTCTTTTGAACATGTCTTATAAGGTCCATGACATCCTTAGAAGTAGCGCCTCCTTTATTGACTACAAAGCCGCAATGCTTTTCAGATACCTGAGCCCCGCCTATACTAAAGCCTCTAAGTCCTGCATCCTGAATAAGCTTTCCTGCAAAATAGCCTTCCGGTCTTTTAAAAGTAGATCCGGCACTTGGATATTCCAAAGGCTGCTTATCTCTTCTTCTGGAAGCAAAATCAGCCATAGCTTCTTCAATGGAATTCTTCTCACCTGTAAAAAGAGAAAAAGTCACACCTATAACAAGCAGATTCTCATCTGCCATCCTGCTGCCTCTGTATCTTAACTTCAAGTCATCTACAGGTATAGTTTCTATGTGTCCATCCCCAAACATTATTTCGGCAGATTCTACGACATCCTTCATTTCAGAGCCGTATGCACCCGCATTCATTCGAAGACATCCGCCCACGGATCCGGGAATACCGGCAAGGGCTTCCATTCCTGTCAGACTATTTAAAAGAGCGCTTTGGGCAACCTTTGATGTAAGAACACCAGCTCCTGCATAAATGTGATTTCCATTTACTTTAAGTTCATCAAGGCCTGTCATGGATATTATAACTCCGCGATATCCCTTATCAGAGACAAGGAGGTTGCTTCCATTTCCTGTGATGAAGTAATCTATATTCTCTTTTTTCAGAAAAGATATAAGCTTTGAAAGTTCATCTTTTGAACTTATTCTAATAAAACAGTCAGCAGGCCCACCTGTTCTGAATGTGGTGTGCCTGCTCATAGGTTCATCCCCAAGGATATTCTCCCCGGGGATAATTGTATTAATCTTATCAAGGATTTCCTGATTCAATATTCTTCCTCCAATCAGGGGCATTAAGATTCAATATCTGTAAGGCCCTGTTTGGGCCGCAGGATAAGGTATGCTGGCCTTCAAATATAAATGAACCAGTCTCTTATCACGGATCTATTACCATCTTGGCTGCGCCACAGATACCTGCATCATTTCCAAGCTGTGCAAGAGCAAACTCTGTATCTCTACAGCCTTCAAATACATATTCTTCAAATGAAGGTCTTAAAAGATCAAATATGATAGTTCCGCACTTTGAAACTCCGCCACCTATTACTATTACTTCAGGGTTAAGAATAGTTGCACAGGTTGCAAGTCCTTTTCCAAGATAGTAACCGTATTTCCTAGTAACTTCGATAGCAAGTTCATCACCTGCTTTTGCAGCATCAAAGATGCCCTTACTTGAAAGCTGTCCTCTTCTAAGAACAGAATCCTTTTCTGTAGCACCAAGTATGCGTGATGCAAGAAGAACTATACCTGTAGCAGAAGCATACTGCTCAAAGCAGCCCTTGTTGCCACATCCACAGCGTTTGGTCTCATTATCTTCTATATGGATATGTCCGATCTCTCCACCGGAGCCTGCAACACCGTTAACTATCTTGCCGCCGATGATGATACCACCACCAACACCTGTTCCAAGTGTTACCATAAGCATGTCATTATGGCCGCGTCCGCCGCCCTTCCATGCTTCTCCAAGTGCTGCAACATTAGCATCATTACCAGCCTTAACAGGCAGATCTAAAAGTCCCTCAAGTTCCTCCTGAAGGTTCTTTCTGCCCCATCCTATATTAACAGCCTGATATATGATTCCGTTACTATCTACTGCTCCAGGTGCTCCAACTCCAACACCTGCTATACTTTCCTTAGTAAATCCTCTTTCTTCAATCTTAGCTTTAATTGAAGCTGCGATATCCGGCAGAATGTTCTCTCCGTTATTCTCTGTTCTTGTGGGTATCTCCCAACTCTCTTCAATATTGCCCTCATAGTCGAGAAGACCCATCTTTACAGTCGTTCCGCCTATATCAACTCCAAATGCATACATCATTATAGTGTTCCCATTACCTTCCTAAAATATTAATCTTCGTCCTCATCTCCATGGTGCTGAAGTGAATTCTGTACTCTATTATAAAGCTCCTGAGCAGCATTATAACCCATTTTCTTCTGACGGTGGTTAACAGCGGCTGATTCACATATAACCGCCAGGTTTCTACCGGGTCTTATAGGGATTCTGTGACATACGATCCTGTTTCCAAGATACTCTGTATACTGCTCCTCAAGTCCCAGTCTGTCATACTCTTTGTCCTTATCCCAGTCTTCAAGCTTTATTACAAGGTCTATTGCCTTACTGTCTCGAACGCTTGATACACCGTAAAGGGTCTTAACATCTATGATTCCGATACCCCTTAGCTCAATAAAATGCCTTGTGATATCAGGTGCACTTCCCATAAGAAGCTCGTCACTTATCTTACGAAGCTCTACTACATCATCTGAGACAAGTCTGTGTCCACGCTTGATAAGCTCAAGTGCTGCCTCTGACTTACCAATACCGCTCTCACCTGTAATAAGAACTCCTTCACCATATACGTCAACAAGTACGCCGTGAATAGAAATACATGGTGCAAGCTTCTCATTAAGATATCTTATGATCTCAGCCATAACTGCTGATGTAGGCTTCCTTGTCATAAGAACAGGAACCTGCTCTTCATTTGCAATCTTAAGGAACAGATTATCAGGTACCAGCTCTCTGCAGAAGATAACAGCAGGTATATCAAATGAAAGAAAATCTCTGTAAGCCTTCTCCTTCTGCTCCTGTGGAAGTGACTCCATGTAGGTATACTCAACGAAACCTACTATCTGAAGTCTGGTTGCCTCGAAGTGTTCAAAATATCCGGCAAGCTGCAGCGCCGGTCTATTAATATCAGGCTGTGTGATCCTGATCTTGTCTATCGGAATATCAGGTGTCAGATTATCAAGTTTGATCCATTCGATGATAGTTTTAAGTTTAACGCTAGCCATAAGAACATCCTCCATTGGTATTGAGATTAATCCCATTAAACCAGTATCAGTTTATCATACCACCA
>NZ_JAILQF010000044.1 GCF_024699075.1 Butyrivibrio sp. | reverse complement strand
AGCCATTTAACAACTGAATTTTTAACTCCTAATGGAACTGTACAGGCTGTAAGAGATGTATCCTACAGCGTTGCTCCCGGAGAAGTACTTGGAATTGTAGGTGAATCCGGTTCCGGTAAAAGCCAGGGAATGTATACACTGATGGGACTTCTTGCCAGCAACGGCAGAGTGGTAAATGGAACAATTAAATTCAATGGCAAAGATATCTCACCTAGATATGAAAGCAAAAAGGCCAAAAAAGAATACGAAAAGCTCATGAGAACCATAAGGGGCAATGAGATAGGAATGATCTTCCAGGATCCAATGACATTCCTAAATCCAATCCTCAAAGTTGGAACACAGATAACTGAAGGAATAAGAGTCCATGAAAAGTGCAGTAAGAAAGAGGCCAAGAAGCGAGCAATAGAGCTCATGAAGCAGGTTGGAATTCCAAGTCCTGAAAAGAGACTTAATCAGTATCCTTTTGAATTCTCAGGAGGTATGAGACAGAGGATCATCATAGCAATCGCTCTTGCCTGCAACCCTAAACTCATCATTGCAGATGAACCAACAACAGCTCTTGATGTTACAGTTCAGGCACAGATCCTGGAACTGCTTCAAAAGCTTACAAAAGAAAGAGGCTCCAGCGTAATAATTATCACCCATGACCTTGGAGTTGTAGCTACAATGTGTGACCGCATAGCAATTATGTATGCAGGACAGATTGTAGAAGAGGGCACAGTAGATGAGATTTTCTATCATGCCAGGCATCCATATACAAAGGGCCTCTTAAACAGTATCAACAATTCAGAAAAAGAAGACGACGAGCCCCTTGTTCCTATTCCTGGCACACCGCCAGATCTTACATCACTTACAAATGGATGCGCTTTCATGAACAGATGCCCACACGCCATGAAGGTATGTGCAGTTCAGGAAGGCCCTGTTACAACATATAACGATACACATTTTTGCAGATGCTGGCTTGAAAATATGGATGAATCACTTATAAAAGTAAAACCTATAAAGACAGCAGTAGAAAAGAAAGAAAAGAAGATAGTTTAAAAGTTTCGTTCCCCAAAAGGAGGTTTGCTATGGAAGAGAATGTATTGGAAGTAAAAAGACTTACCAAATTTTTTGAGGTAAACAGAGGAATGAAACCACAGGTTGTTCAGGCGGTTAATGACATATCCTTTGAAGTAAAAAAAGGTGAAACCTTCGGACTTGTTGGAGAATCGGGATGTGGCAAAAGTAGTCTTGGACGAACCATCTTAAGAATATATGAGCCGACAAAGGGAGAAATCCTTTTTGATGGAAAAGATATAACCAAATTATCAAGAAAGCAGATGCTTCCTTATAGGCAAAAGCTCCAGATGATATTCCAGGACCCATATGCTTCACTTAATCCAAGATTCACAGTAGGTGAGATCATCGGGGAACCAATGGAGATCCACAACATAGGAACACCGGAGTCAAGGCAGAAAAAGGTGCAGGAGTTACTTGAAATAGTAGGTCTTAAGCCGGATCACATCAGAAGATATCCTCATGAATTCTCCGGAGGCCAGAGGCAGAGAATAGGTATAGCAAGAACCCTTGCACTTGATCCTGAATTTATAGTCTGCGACGAACCTATATCAGCCCTTGATGTATCAATTCAGGCGCAGGTCATAAACCTTTTAGAGGATATTCAGAAGTCCACTGGAATAAGCTATTTGTTTATAGCCCATGATCTTGGAATGGTCAAGCATATAAGTCACAGAATAGGCGTTATGTATTTAGGACACATGGTAGAAGTTGGAAAGTCCAATGATGTATATAAAAAGCCGCTTCATCCATATTCCAAGGCACTTCTTAGTGCAGAGCCAATCCCGGATCCAAACACAGCCAAGAAGAAAAAGAGAATCCTGTTAGAAGGAGAGATACCAAGTCCTATTAACCCTCCAAAGGGATGTCCTTTTAATACAAGATGTCCATATGCAGTGGCAGAGTGCTTCCATCAGATGCCGGCAAACTTCAAAGTAGAGGACAGACAGGTTTCATGTTTCTTGTATGCACCAAAGTATCTTAGGATGAGAGAAAATCTAAATATTGAAAATCTTGCAATAAGTTTCGCGAGTTAAAAAGCGAAGCGTTTGCGAGTTTAACAAATTTCTACAAGAAAGGGAGTGTTATTATGAAAAAAGTATTGAACAAGGTTTTGGCAGCAACTATGACGATCAGCATGCTAGTTGGAATGACTGCATGTGGAGGAGAGAAGACGTCAAGTGACAAGCTTGCAAGTACAGATGGAAGTTACAAGTCCATCACAACTACAATGAATATGGAATCAGGAACACTTGATAGTGCAGGTATTACTTCCTATTGGTGGTGGAGTTATACATCCTATGCAACAGCACCACTTGTAGAACTTGCAGAGGATGGAACTTATAAGAATATCCTGGCTGAGTCTTATGAAGTAAATGATGACATGACCCAGTATACGTTCCATATAAGGCAGGATGCTTCCTGGAATAACGGTGATGCGGTTACATCGGCAGACTTTTTAAACACAATCACAAGAGCTCTAGATCCCGATTGTGGTAACGGCTATTCTACAATGCTCTTATGTATTGAAGGAGCAGATGCTATCTATAACGAAGGAGCTGATGTATCAACTCTTGGTGTTGAATGCCCCGATGATAAGACAATTGTATTTAATCTTACAGATTCTACCGCATACTTCATGGATCTGTTAACACTTCCGGTATTCATCCCAACACACAGAGAACTCCAGACAGAGACCAACGGTGCCTGGTCAATGGGTGAAGACATGGACGCTCTTGTAAGCTGCGGACCATTCTATATGGCAGAATATGTTCCTAACCAGTACTGCCTGTACAAGAAAAATGAAAGCTATGTCCTTGCAGATGAGATTCATCTTGATGAAATAAAGACAATGGCAATGGAAGATACACAGGCAATCATAAGTGCATATAAGACAGGAGAACTTGATATTGCAACAGCAGACTATACAGTCCTTGAAGAATATGCAGACAGCGATGAACTTGTAAAATACGTAGCAACAACAAGTAACTACGAGCTCTTTGATATTACAGAAGCACCATTTGATGATGTAAGAGTAAGAGAAGCATTTTCAATCTCAATTGACAGAGATGCAGTAGCTACAGCCTGCGGAACTAACTATCTTGGAACAACATTTTTTGTAGGATCAGGAGTTGTATCTAAAGCATCAGGTAAGACCTGGGCAGAAGAAGCCGGCGGAGATCTCTTAACATTTGATGTAGAAAGAGCTCAGGAGCTACTTGCAGAAGCAGGATATCCAAACGGTGAAGGATTTCCGACTGTAACATATAAATATCCAAGTACTCAGATTGAATCAGATATCGCTCAGGCCCTTCAGGCACAGTGGAAAGAAAACCTCGGAATCGAAGTACAGCTTGAAGCACAGGAAACACAGGTTAATATCTCAGACAGACGAGCAGGTGATTTTGATATCTGCAGAATGCAGTGGACAGCAGACTTTGTAGATCCATATACATACCTTTCAATGTACAGAACATCAGATTCTTACAATGATAACGGCACAAACTGCACAGAGTACGACGAACTTATGGAAGCATCCAATAAAGAGTCAGATCCTGTTAAGAGATATGAACTTCTTCATGAAGCAGAAAAGGTTCTTGTAGCTGAATACTTCTGGGCAATCCCGGTACTTAACAGAGAGACTATCGTACTCATGAATACAAAGCTTACAAACAGGATCATTGATCCATCAAGAGGAAACATCCGTACTAAGTATCTTGATATTGCAGAATGATATGGATACAAAAAAATGTAAAAATAATTGAAGTAGTAAAAGATGTGATAGGTAGTACAGTAATAATAAAAAGTATAGATACAGTAATCACAATAGTACAGAAACAGTAAACAGAATATTAGATAACAGTAAACAGACTGCTATTTGGTCAATGGAGACCTACTCTATACCAGATAGCAGTTTTTTCAAAAAGGAGGACTATGCTATGTCAGTTAAAGATTTGATGAGAGAGCCACTCAAGGGATTTCAGATTTACACAGCTGGAGGTATGATGGTAAACCCGGGACCTGGTATCGTAAAACTTAATGCCAATGAGAACCAGATGGGACCAAGCCCCAAGGCGCTTGAAGCTATGGAGAAGGAGCTTACAAGCTGTAACTTTTATCCTATGCAGTCTATTGCTAATCTCAAAAAGAAGATTTCAGAGTATATAGATATGCCGGTTAGCTGCATCACAGCATTTAACGGATCCGGAGCAGGCATTCAGGCTGTCGCAGAAGCCTTCCTCAATCCTGATGATGAACTGCTTATCTGCTCACCAACATATATGCAGTATTACAGACTTCCTGCTCAGTTTGGAGCAAAGCTTGTAGAAGTTACATCAGAAGATGGAGTAAGCATAGATCTTGATGCATTATCAGCCGGTATAACAGATAAGACCAAGCTTATATTCATCTGCAATCCTAACAATCCAACAGGAACACTTCTTTGCCCTGATAAGCTTTCTAAATTCATTGATGATCTTCCGGATCATGTTGTATGTGTAATTGATGAAGCATATATCGACTGGGTAGCTGATGAGTCTTATCCAAGTATGATATCTAAGGTTTTATGTGGTAAGAATGTTATCGTACTTAGAACTTTCTCCAAGATATATGGACTTGCTGGTGCCAGATGCGGATATGCTGTTGCAAGTGAAGAGATTATCTCTTGCCTTAGCGCTATCTCTGGAATATTTGGAACAAACCGTATTGCGGCAGCAGGCGCTACAGCAGCTCTTGGTGATACAGAGTTTTATAAGGCAGCCAAGGACAATAACACAGAGCAGAGAGCTTATATTTCAAAGGAACTTGAAAAGCTGGGCTGTACAGTAGTTCCAAGTGCTACAAGTTTTATCTACTTTGCTCCTCACTGCGATACCAAGGAGTGCATGAGCTATCTTGAATCTAAGGGAGTTTACATCAGATACTTCACAGAAGAGTACATTCGTGTAAGTATTGGACTTCCAATGCAGAACCAGAAGTTCCTTGACGTGATCGCAGCATACCTTGAGCAGTACAGCGAAAAGGATAAGGCTGTATGATAGATGTTTAAGAATATGACTTTTGTCACTTTATTCAAAAGGTCATGACTTCTCGGTGTTATGCCTGCGGACTAGATAGA
>NZ_JAILQF010000006.1 GCF_024699075.1 Butyrivibrio sp. | reverse complement strand
ATATGTACCAGCTACTACCTGCCCTTCTAATCTTTTATGGACAATATTCCGATATATTTCTATGATGATCAAGCTTTTATATTGAAAAGGACAATCCTGATGAACAATAAGAAAAAAGGCATTTTCATGTCAGTGGTCATCACATGCTGTTTAGTTATAGCATGTCTATTAATTGCGCCCTTTAATAAAGCTTATAATATAGGAAATCATGCTTATGTAAATGCCACAGAAGTATCAGGTACCATAGTTCCTTATAACATTCTGTGCATATGCTCTTATAACTACTCTTATGCTACTGTTCCCCAGCATATCGAAGGACTCGAACAGGGACTTGGCAATCTATCCTATGAGATAACCTATGAAAATATGGATGCAAAAAGATTTTATGAAGCCCAGGACATAGAGAAGTTCCACGATTATCTTGCCTATAAAATGGAAAAATCAAATGCTTCCTATGATCTTATCTTCCTTATAGATGATACTGCTCTTCGTTTTGCTATAAATTACAGGGATGAACTATTTGGTAATACTCCTATTGTATTTATGGGTATTAATTCCGTATCTGATGCAACTACTTCAGCTGCTCTTGAAAACGTAACAGGAATAGCTGAAACCCTTGATTTTGAGTCCAACTATACGCTTATGAAATCTCTTTTCCCAGACAGGAATGAAATTGTAGTTCTGTGTGATGGTACCAATACAAGTGCAGGTGAATATGTGGAATTTTTAAAATTCACGGAAGATCACCCTGAAATCACCTATACAGTTCTTAATACTTCCTATTACACCAACAAGGGACTTAGAAGGGCCTTGTCTGAGCTCGACGAAGATGATATCATCTACTATCTTGATTTCTCTCAGGATGGTGACGGGAATATTTATACGCTCAAATCAGCAGCCTCTTTTATTGACGAAAATGTTACCAATGTTCCTGTTATAAGCCTTTCAATGGCTAATTGTATCGATAACATTTTTGGAGGAATCTCATATTCCTATACTCAGGCCGGGGAAATTGCCGGCAAGATGGCAGGGAAGATCTTAAACGGCGTTGATGCTGATAATATACCTCTTGTAAATGAAACTATATCAGAAGCATATTTTTATCAGGATAGTCTTGATGAATTCAATATTTCTGCTTCAAAGCTTCCAAAAGACTGCACTATAGCCAATGAACACTTTAATATAGTTCGTTACTATAAGGAAAATGCACTTATCCTAAATCTTATAATGCTTGTTATAATACTCCTGTTCGTGATAATTGTTATTCAGGCAAGGTTCAACAGGCAGCACGAAAAGATGCTCAATAACGATTATCTGACCAAGATTCCTAATCGTCATTATATCAATCAGAAACTTGAACAGCTAAGCAGCACCTATACTCCATACGGACTTGCCATGATAGACATTGACCATTTCAAAGAAATTAATGACAGCTATGGTCATATTGCCGGAGATGAAGTTCTTAAGGAAGTAAGTAACAGATTTAGCAGCATTGCAACTAAAAACATCACCTTTTCCAGAATCGGAGGTGATGAATTTATGATGCTTATAACTGGAAATGAAATAGATAATGCCGACACTATATGCCAGCATATTCGTAAGATGATCAAATATCCTATAACTGTTGAAGGTAAAAATATTCAGGTAACACTTAGTATTGGATGCGCTCTGTATCCTTCTGATATCAATGATCCGACTCAGGTCATGTCACTTGCTGATAAAGCTTTGTATTATGTCAAAGAGAATGGCCGAAATAATTACAAGCTATTCAGCGACCTTTAATGTTCCATCATCAGTAAGTACATAGGTTCCGTAATTATCTACAAGCTCTTCTACTGCGTTATCGCTTGTAATAGTAACGGGCTTAAGAAGAAATGAAGGAACTACTATCTTACCATTATCATAGGTTGTCGTATCATAAGTACATTCAAAGCCAAGATCCCATCCATCAGCAAGCTCCTGAGACATTTCCTTGCCATTATATAAGGAATCCACGAGCTTAACGGTAACATAGGCTTCATATGTAAGATTCTTATATACGTCCATGGACTGCCTGCTTTCCATAAGCTTTACAAGATTGGCTTCATCACAGTCCTGACCTGTTATAAGAACAGAATTATTTTCTTTGTAATTTTCTTCTATTGCAGCCTCTACTCCAAGCGCTGTAGAGTCATTGGAACATACTACTGCATCTAGCCTGTTGGCTCCTGAATAATACGATCCAATAAGAATTTCAAATCTAATATTTGCAGACTCTGTAGACCACTGGGATGTGGCTACTGTATAGAAATCAAGCTGGCCTGAAGGAACATTTAAAATGCCATCATCTATGTAGGGCTTAAGTACATCCATTGCTCCGTCAAAAAAGTATCTGGCATTATTATCTGCAGAATCTCCTGCTATAAACTCTATGTTATAAGTCTTACTACCGGCGTTTTCAAGATCAAGCGCCTCTTCTATATACTCTCCCTGAAGCCTTCCAACCTCATAATTGTCAAAAGATACATAGGCACTTATATACTCAGAATTGCATATAAGTCTGTCATATGATATGACCGGAATGCCTGCATAATAAGCCTTCTCTACAACTCTTGTAAGTGAAAGTCCGTCAACAGCTCCTATCACAAGTACGTCGCAGCCGTTATCTATCATCGCATCAATGGCATCGATCTGGGTATCTATCATATTGCCTGCAAACTCCAGATCAACTTCATATCCCATCTCTTCAAATACAGACTTTAGATATTTGCCATCCCTGTTCCATCTCTCAAGGTATTGTGATGGCATACTAAGGCCTATCTTATCGGTGCCGTCATCAGAGTGATTGTTAATAGCCACTTTCTCCTTAGCTTGTGTTGCCGATGTAGTTGCAGTATCAGTTGAAGAACCAGAACAAGCCGATAACAAAAGCGCTACTGACAAAAAAGTCATATACGATTTGGAGAAACGAAGCCTGGTACGTGACATGTAAGCAATCCTTTCCTACAATTGAATGCTAAGCCTAATTGAATGCTACATTAAATAAATGTTACAGCTAATTGAATATTAGAATTAGTCAAATAACAAAAACTGTCATTATGGTTATCGGACAATTCTATGAAAATCATAAATAAAGACGAGCCCCTGAAAAATAAATGATCATTTTTCAAGGGCTCGTAATGTTATTGGCAATTATATTAAGTATCAGGTATCTGAAGTAGTTGTTGAAACTGCGCCTGTAGACATGTAAGTAGCAAAAACTGTATCGCCATATTCAAAACCAACAGTTCCATCTGAAGTACGAGTAAATTTTATTGTGTATGAATCCCATGCTGATGTACTCTTACATTTAATATCTGTAGAATCATATCCAGCTACTTTAAGAGCTTTAGTTATTACATCTCCTGCTTCAAAGCCAGTAGAACTTACTTTAATAGTATCAGATGAAAATGATGAAACTTCTGATGAGTATGCAGGATCTGCAAAATATGTCTGAACAGCAGATACAATACTTGTTGCATTAGAAGCATCTGTTGAATTTCTTGATCTTTCTACATACTGTAAGAACTGAGGTGCAAGTACAGCTACGAGAATAGCCATAATAGCGATTACGATAATAAGCTCAACAAGTGAAAATCCTTTATTTTCTTCCTGATTGTCTTCTTTGTTATTTCTGTAATTGCGAAGGAACTTGATCATTTATTTTTCTCCTTTTCCTACAGCCTCCTGCTGTAGACTGAATCTCGCCGGTATATTAGTACCGTCATCCTAAACTACAACTGCAATAATACCAAAAATAAAGTCATACTTTATAATCATATTTTCAATATTTTTTGCTATCGCGCAAGATTTATATTATTACCTCCCTTCTCTTTTGTCAATACATAATATTGGAAACTATCATATGATATTTAGTTTTTAATAAATAGCCTTACAGGTTGTAGTTAAGGATGACGGTACTAATATACCGGCGAGATTCAGTCTACAGCAGGAGGCTGTAGGAAAAGGAGAAGAATAAATGATCAAATTCCTTCGTAATTACAGAATGAACAAAGAAGAAAATCAGGAAGATAATAAAGGATTTTCACTTGTTGAGCTGATTATTGTTATTGCTATTATGGCTATCCTTGTAGCTGTACTTGCACCTCAGTTCTTACAGTATGTAGAGAGATCAAGAAATTCAACAGATGCTACTAATGCTACAAGTATTGTATCTGCGGTTCAGACATATATAGCAGATCCTGCATATACATCAGTAACTACAGGATTT
>NZ_JAILQF010000447.1 GCF_024699075.1 Butyrivibrio sp. | reverse complement strand
TGATTTGTTACTCCAAGAGTTTAACCGTATTACTGTGAAGATTTCATATCTACCACCATACCACTTGATATTAATCCAAATTGTATATTATATACATACTATATTTTTCAAAATGTAGTCAACATATTTTGATTATATTTTTCATTCTAATAAAAAATGTAGTTGCAAACCGAAACTTCATTTCTCTCATTTTTGTAATAAATTAAATTAATTCGAAAAAAGGGAAGTGCAGAAACTGCACTTCCCTAGTGATTCTTAATATAAACTACTACCTTAAATTCTTTGAACCTATTAGCCTGCGTATATAACGAATGCTCGGCCATATATGCTTTCACATCGTCATATGTAAAAGTTAATGTTCCAGCGTAAGAATGCTTCTTAGCAGATGTAGTTTCTACTTTCCTCCATTTGCGATAGCTGCCTGAACTGGTGCGTCAAGTAACGACACTTTTTTAACTTTTATCTTTTTGAATACTTCGTACCCCTACCAGTTCCATATTTAACAACATATCCTGCCTTAACCAACGCATTCAACTTTCTAATAGTTTTGTCCTTGCTCCAATTTAGCTTTTAATCTATTAATTGAAAGCGAATAATCAGGTTTACATTGGCTTTTGCATTGAATGGAACTTCTATATTGAGGGTAAGCATTCCATCTTCTGCTATCTTCCAGTTCGATACGTATCTGCCGCCTGCGGTGGTCATACATGTATTAAAATGCCTGAATCTCATCGAAGGCTGAGGGCATATATCAGCTACCCTGAATCCGGCAACATGTGGTGTGATGCCCAGCTATAGCACGAAGTATCACTTAACTATTAAAGGCTTACTCAAGCCTCTCTGAACATAGCTCTTACTGTGAAGCACATGGTGGTAAAGCAAGCAAGTCCTCCCACAACATTACTGATTGGCTCTGCTGCAAAAACTCCGTCTGTTCCCATTTTAAGCAGATAAGGAAGCATGTAGGTAAGCGGCACTACTATGACAACTTTTCTAAAAAGTGAGAAGAATATAGCCTTGCCTTTAAGCCCCAGCGACTTAAAGGTTACCTGACCTGTATGCTGGAATGTCATAAAAATAAATGTCGAGAAATACAGATTAAAGGCAGGGATCGCATCAGCAAGGATAGTCTTATCATCACTGAATATACCGATTATATAGGCCGGGAAGAATCTGATGATCAGCCATATGGATACAGAATAGATCATATCAAGGATGAACATTATCACGATGGCATGCTTTATCCTGCCTGGCCTTTTGGCACCGTAGTTATAGCTTATGATAGGTGATGTTCCTTCTGTTATAGCAAGGATAGGTGTCTCCATCATCTGCCTTGCACTATTGACTATTGTCATAATAGATACGTAGATATCTCCGCCTACAGCTGATAGCACGTTGTTACAGGATATCTGGACTACAGCGTTTGTAAACTGCATTATAAAAGCTGCTGTACCAAGTCCTATGATGTTTCTGGCTCTTTTGCCGCACTTTTTGATCTCATCTATGGTCAGGAAGTGAAGTCTGTACTTACTGTCTTTTCTTAACAGGAACTTCATAACATAAGCGGCGGACAATGCCTGTGAGATGATAGTCGCAAGCGCAGCGCCTCTTATTCCCATGCCCAAAAGGAATATGAACACCGGATCAAGGATGATATTGGTAACAGCTCCGACAACGACTGTCGTCATGCCTATCACAGAGAAGCCCTGGGCTGTGATGAAGGGGTTCATCCCAGTAGCCACCATTGAGAAGATGGTCCCAAGAAGATATATACGAAGGTATGGAAGTGCATATACCATGTTTGACTCTGACGTTCCGAAGACGCTTAGTATCGGCTGCCCGAAAAGCTCTCCGACTGCGATAAGCACAGCTCCTGTCACCACCAGAAGAAAGAATGACGTATTCTGAAGAGCAGCTGCTTCCTTATCATCTTTTTTGCCCCTTGCTATAGAAAAAAGTGGTGCGCCGCCGCTTCCATACATGTTGGTAAAACCGGTGATAAGGATTACTATAGGAAAACAAAGCCCTACTGCTCCAAGAGCTTTTGTTCCTATAATCGGTATTCTTGCAATATATATCCTGTCTACTATGTTGTAGAGCAGGTTCAAGATCTGCGCAACCAGCATAGGCAGTGCTGTCGCAAGTATGTTATTTAAAGTTCTTCCTTTTTCAAAATCAATCTGTTTCATAACTACTTCCTGTTAAAGACTTTTTTTCAAATTTCGCACTTGCCAAACATACGCTACCCTCTGAGGCAGAGCCGATACGACCCGTTTATAATACATTTTCGTATCAGCTCTGCCTCAGCGCGTGTTTGGCAAGTGCGAAGTTTGAGTATGTTATTCAGTAATGTACTCTTTCATATTCTCAAATACTACTTCATATGCATCTGACCACATATGAATTCCGTCTATAGAATATTCTTCTTTGGTCTGTCCATCATCTCCTGTAAGACCCTTATTAACATCTATAAAGCTATACCCAAATTTCTGTGCAAGCTCACTTACTGCTTTGTTACTCTCATCAAGCCTTTCAAACCGCAGCTTTGCTGCCTTCTCAGCATCAGGCCAGGGCTGCCTTGCAGCGACCTGTACATTTACAGGATAATAGGCCATCATATAGACCTTAGCTTGGGGCAGCCTGTCTTTTATCTGAGTCAGTACCTTGCGATAATCTGATATAAGCTGTTCTTTAGTCTCTTCAGGCCTGCTGATATCATTGGTCCCTATGTTGATGAAGATCTTAGATGGCTCTAATTCAAATATCTGCTCTTCCATAGATTCAAGCATCTCAGGAATTGTATATCCGCCTATTCCGCGGTTATAGATAACCTGGTTCATGCCATGATTTTGCAGGATCTCATTTATAGGAAACTGCTCCATAAGAGATGAACCTGTAAACAGGATCTGCCCCTTCTTAACAAACCTGTTAAGATGCTGATACCTAACAACCTTATTCCTCTTCTCATTTTGAAAAAAATCACTTATAACTTCTTCTGCTTTCATTGTACACCCTCCCGTGTTAAGATTAGTCGCTGGCCATGGCAGTGCAGTGTTCTCGAAGACTTTGCACTTATGATAATCTCTGATTCTCTGGCAGCTAGATTTCAGGGAAAACATTGATACTTTTTTCCAAGAGAACGGGCTACTGTTCCAGCCAACTTATATCCTTGAAAATATGACTCAGGTTCTTAATTTCACCAAAAGAAAATTTGGCATAGGTGTTTTGCCTTACGCCTATGCCAAAGATGA
>NZ_JAILQF010000444.1 GCF_024699075.1 Butyrivibrio sp. | reverse complement strand
AAGAAGTGATGCTACTATTTTTATAAATGATTTGTCAGCTAATCTCTTCACAATAATACCTCCTCAAATCTTGAACTGCTGTACATAAGAAGTAAGTGTATCTGATGTACCGGCAAGCTCATGTGAATTATCAGCAACATCCTGTGAGCTCTTAGTGATATTGTCTGCCTGCTCAACCATGTTCTGAGAAGTTGCAAGGATTTCATCAGCACTTGCTGCCTGCTCCTGTGAGATAGCAGCAACATTGGTTGCAACATCATCAACTTTTTCAACATCGGTTATCATCTCTCTTATGAGATTGTTGGATGTCTGAATGTTGTCATAGATTTTATCAAAGGTATCAACTGCAGTCTGTATAAGGACTCCGTTTTGTTCGATGCTTGCAGCGCTTTCATTAGCCTGTCCTACAACATCCTGGATAAGGTTATGAACTTCATCGATAAGAGTACCTATATTAGTGGCACTTTCAGCAGAGGTCTGGGCTAGCTTTGCTATCTGAGTTGCTACAACAGCAAATCCCTTACCGGCTTCACCTGCTCTTGCAGCTTCTATTGAAGCATTAAGAGAAAGGAGGTTGGTTTCTTCTGCGATCTCTCCTATAAGACCTACTATGTTAGTGATCTCATTAGATGCATTGCCAACCTTGTCAATTGATTCCATAAGTCTTGCATTGGAATCTGACATACCGGCCATAGCGCTATTAAGCTGCTCCATATCATCACGGCCTTTTATGGAGATCTCTACGGTTTCGTTCATACTGCTTTCAGCTTTATGACTGTTCTCTCTGGTATCAGCTGCAACAGTCGCAAGAGTAGTAGCATTTTGAGCTATATCATTGACAGCATAGGCAAGCTGATCAACAGTCTGATTGAGCTGCTTCATGGCTTCTGATTGAGCTTCTGAAGCATCATACATTGTTTTTGAAACAGTATCAGAATTTTCTGACTGGACTTTAAGCTTATCTGATTCGTCACTTATAGAATGAAGCATCTTCCTCATGCTTATGACAAATTCATTGACCTGATCACCCATAAGGCCTATTTCATCATTACTCTTTGATTCTACTTCGATTGTGAAATCGCCCTCTGACATGGCTATGATGTCCTTGGATATATCTGAAAGAGGTGCCATGGCCTTATTAATAGTAAGAAGTATAATGATACTTATAAGAGCTATTCCGATAAAGCCGATTATTATAGACAGATTTACAATACGGTTAACATCAGCAAGAATTACATTTGTCTTTATATAAGAGACAAGAATCCAGGTTGTTCCGGATATTTCTCTGAAATCAACCATATAATCGCCAATACTTGTTTCATCATAATCCTCATTAGAGATATTATTTGCAACGCCTGCAAGAAGAGTATCAGATGAAGAGGCAGAGAGTGTTGTAGATACAAGTGAAAAGTCTCTGTGGGCAAGAATGGTATTGTCAGTTCTGTCTACTAGGAAAGAACTTGCATTTTTCATCTTGACACCGGAATTAACGATGATACTGATCTTATCAAGGGTAACATCTGCAGATATAACCCTTATATCATCACCGCCATCATCCAGGATTCCGGAAGCACTAATTACGCTTGTACCTTCTGCATTTTTATAGGCACTTCCGTAGGCCATATTTACACGGGTAAGGCCTTCCTTGTACCAGGTTGTTGACAGAGGGTCAGACAGATCAAGTGTAGCTTCTGATGCCTTAAAGGTTTCGCCGTTAGAGCTGGCAATATAAAGACCATTACTTGAATTGGAGTTAACACCGTACCATCCGTCAAGCATTGTCTGAAGCTCCTGATCACTTGGGGCTGTAGCTTCTATGGTTTTTTTGGCTGTAGAGAAGAACTGAAGGTTTTCAGAAAGCCATGACTCGATATTATCACCCTGATTGGTGATAGATGAGCTTAGTTCTGATTTTGCACTTTCGATCATGCTGTTTCTTGACAGAATTGTTGTGACAGCTATGAGAACCAGAACAGTGATCACAACTGAAGGAACGATAAATAAAAGGAGCTTGTTGCGTACTTTTCCGTTTTTTGATTTCTTGGATTTAGTTGCCATTTGCCACCTCCTGTGGGCGCTTTATGAGAACAAGAAAAAACATACCTTTAAGGAATTATCGGAAGAAATCTGATATTTATAAGACTTTGAAAATATTTTAGAGCGTTAATTAAAGCTGTCAGCTTAAATAAAGAAAAAACAAATTCAAATAGAGAAATATGAATTGGTATCATGTTATACTAAAAAGATGGATTATGTTTTTCTGATGAAAAACAATAATCTATTATAAATGGAGTTTGAAAATGGCTAAGAAGATATATATAGACTGGCGTCCTGAATTTACACAGACTATAAGGGCGCGTGGAATGGATTATTATAAACGGGATAAGGTAAGAAACTTAAAGCAGGATGGAAGCTTTTTTTCTGCGGAGGTTTCAGGATCAAGCGGCAGACGTTACATGACTTTTGCTGCTCTTTCTGATGACTTTACAAGGATCGAGAGGCTTAGCTGTACCTGTCCTTATGCCGCTGATGGTACGCACTGCAAGCATGAAGCTGCTCTTATGTATATGATCGAAAATAATTTTTCCAGGATGATATCAGATAAGACCGGTGATACAGCTTTAGGCAGTACTTTAGATGATCTTGAAATTACTGATGAAAAGGAAATGATCGGCGGTGATGGCTTTTATATAGATGATGACGGATTTATTCAGTATGAGAGCGATCAAAAGGATCATTTTGATATAGTAAATGACATTTCATCATACAGATATTTCAGGTATTCAGAAATTCTTAAAGATGCGCATATAAGTGAAGATGTATGGAAGAAAGGCGTTATTTTAGCCAAGTCATCAAGGATAAATATTTCAAATATCAAAGTAAATGAATCAAATGTAAGCACCTTTGCAGAGGAACTTGATAATAAAGCCAAAATAGGTGATAAGATCTGCACCGCAGCAGGCAGGCTCAAGGATTCATATTTTCAGACTACAATCTCTGTAGGACCTGATTATTTTTCCAAAGGCAACTGTTATGTAATTGGATGTGAAAGAAATATATCCAAAAACATGTATGGAAAGCGTAAGATAGAGAGCCCTATTTGTGAGCATCAGGCAGCCATACTATATCTTTTAAAAAATTATCTGGAAAAAGAGTATGCCTTTATTGATGCAACAGATAGAAGTGGCGAAACTCTTATGAAGCTCTTCTCCGGAGAATACCGCGTCATGGCTATGAAGACAGATGAAAATACGGGGGCTGCCAATGGAGAAAAGCTTGATATAGAACCTGTACTGTCATTGTATGACAATAACTTAAGCGTATCCTTCAGACTTGGAACAAGTAAAAAATATAAGATACAGCGCCTTAATGAGTTCTACATAGCAGTGACCGGTAATAGAAGTATGAAGATAGGAAGAAATGAATTTAATCTGTCCAAAGAAGTATTGTCAGAGCATGGACTTAAAATATTTGAATTCATTGATGATTTTGTTAAGGAAAGTACTTTTTATTCAGATGATATAGACAGAAATGATTATATGGCCAGGTTTAATCCTATCCGCTATAAGAATGAGATATTATTATTCGGTCATTTTCTGGATGATTTCTATGATATCTGCTGCAAAGACAGCATACCTGCTACAGGCCTTTCGCGTATTACAGGATATGATGTAAAGAGGATTTCTTTTTCTGATGAACCTGTCCAGGCCAGAGTTTATATTCAGAACATGAAGGATATATACGGAAGAGGAATTGGAATACATGTATCAGGGCAGATGCCGGTTATATTCCAGGGTAGAAGATATGCTTATTTTATCAAAAAAGACAGACTAAACAGGATCAGTTCAGAAGATATAAAGGTATTAAAGCCTTTTACATCCATAAGCAGAGCTGGAAGTTTTGATTTTAGGATAGGACTGAGGAATCTTACAAGATTTTATTATGATACTCTGCCATGGCTAAGAGAACATGCAGCTGTTACATTTGAGGATGCGGACTGGCTTGAACAGTATATTCTTCCGCAGGCAACCTTTTCTTTTTTCCTTGATAGAGAAAAGGGTAATGTTACGTGTAAGGCTATTGTAAATTATGACGATCTTACCAGAAATCTTGCGCTTGCATCTTCAGAGGAAGATGGCTTCAGGGACCAGATATCTGAGGGTGATGCTATTACTATACTAAAAAGATACTTTCCTGATACTGATGATAATGGGCTTTTTGTTTGTAACGAAGATGAAAATGAGGATCTTGTATATGAACTCTTATCACACGGTCTTGATGAACTTCAGGCCTTTGGAGATGTAAGACATACAGACAGCTTCATGGCTATAAGTATTAAGAAAAGCCCCGGTTTTAAGATGGGAGTATCACTTGAGTCCAATCTTCTTGACCTTGAGATAAGTGCCCAGGATATGGATTCGGATGAGCTTATAGAGCTTTTGAATTCCTATAGAAGAAAAAAGAAATATTATCGTTTAAAAAGTGGCGATTATGTATCTGCTGAGAGCGAAGCTGTTGAAAATCTGGCAAGACTTCTTGATGATATGCATATAAGTCTTAAATCCTTTGTAGATGGCAAGATGCAGCTTCCTGCTTACAGGGCTTTGTATCTTGACAGGATGCTTGAAGATCAGAGCCAGATCTATGAGCAAAGGGACAGACATTTTAAAAAGCTTATCCAGGAATTTAAGACAATATCAGATGCTGAATTCGAGATGCCACAGAAGATCACAGGTCAGCTTCGTAAGTACCAAAGGGATGGATACAGGTGGCTTCGTACCCTGTATAAGTACGGTTTTGGCGGAATACTTGCTGATGAGATGGGTCTTGGTAAGACGCTTCAGATCATAACACTGTTGCAGTCATACTATGAGAGTGGCGATACAGATTATGCTCCTGATATCAAGAAAACATCGCTTGTCGTAGTACCTGCATCACTTGTTTATAACTGGGGAGAAGAGCTTCGCAGATTTGCTCCATCTCTTAACTATGTCCTTATAACAGGTAATAAGAGTGAGCGCGATGATATTATTCTTAATATAGAAGGCTTTGATGTTGCGGTTACTTCATATGATCTTTTAAAGCGCGATATAGCAGAGTATGAGAAGCATTCTTTTGCCATGGAGATAATAGATGAAGCCCAGTATATCAAGAATCATCTCTCTCAGGCAGCCAAGAGCGTTAAGCTTATAAATGCACAAAGAAAGTTTGCACTTACAGGAACTCCTATTGAGAACAGACTTTCTGAACTCTGGAGCATATTTGATTATCTTATGCCGGGACTCTTATATGGATACGAACAGTTCAGAACCGAATTTGAGATACCTGTTATGAGATATGATGAGAAGGAGCCCATGGACAGACTTCGCCAGATGGTGACTCCTTTTATCTTGAGAAGAAAAAAAGCTGATGTACTCAAAGACCTTCCTGACAAGCTTGAGGAGATCCGTTATGCCAGAATGGATGAAGCTCAGAAGAATCTCTATGATGCTCAAGTTACGCAAATGAAGATGCGTCTTGAAAAACAGACGGATGATGAATTTAAGAAAAGCAAATTTGAAATACTTGCCCAGCTTACAAGACTTCGTCAGATATGCTGCGATCCGTCACTTTGTTTTGAAGACTATGATAAGGGAAGTTGCAAAACCGATGTGTTTATGGATATGATAGAGCAGGTAATTGAGGGTGAACACAAGGCACTTGTATTCTCTCAGTTCGTATCAATGCTTGAGATACTCAAAAAGCGCCTTGATGAAGCAAGAATTCCGTATTATGAGATAACCGGTTCAACTCCTAAGGAAAAGAGGATTGAGCTTGTAAATGCATTTAATACAGGCACAGTACCTGTCTTTCTTATATCACTAAAAGCAGGCGGAACAGGTCTTAATCTTACAGGCGCAGATGTAGTCATTCATTATGATCCTTGGTGGAATCTGGCTGTACAGAACCAGGCGACCGACAGAGCACACAGGATAGGCCAGCGTAAGGTGGTAACTGTATTTAAGCTTATAGCGCATGGCACTATTGAAGATAAGATCGTAGAGATGCAGGAAAAAAAGCGTGCGCTTGCAGAAAGTATTCTTGAAAGCGATGGTATTTCAAGTACATCCCTTTCAAAGGATGACCTTTTGGAACTTCTAAGCTGACTATGATCAGTTAATGATAAGTTAGGTTATAGAGTGCAGAGTCAAGTAATTAAATATAGGCTTTGCACTCTAAAGTTATAAAATTTAGTTTTTATAGGAAGGTATTTAAAAAGTAATGGGGAACACAAATATTTACAAGCCGGATTTTGGGCTGTTGAACAATAATGTAAGGACATTGTCTTCAATAGACAAAAGGCTTTGTGCTATCAGTAATGATGAAACGGGGACAAGAGAAGCGATTAACAAAGCGGCAGCAGATCTTAAGATCAAGCTTGCAAAGAGCGGACTTAAAGATATTCCTGTTAGTGAACTGTCTAATGCCAAGGCAGGAATAAGGGTTGCAGTACTTGAAAAAGCAGGATTTTCTAATCTGGCGCAGCTTGAAGGAAGGTCTGAAACTGCTCTTTCTATGATAAGCGGAATAGGACAGGCACAGGCTACTGCTATAAGGCAGACTATAGATCTTTTTCTTCACAGGATGGCAGATACTACGTCTCTAAGGATTGATGCTGATTCCAGGGACCCTGAAACCTGGAACCTTGTATTTGAGCTTTATAAATATATGAGAAAAGCTCCTATATACAAAGATGTAGCAGAGATAAATGCAAGATATCACGAACATATAGTTAAAGCTATGTCAGATATCAAGATCAAAAATTCTTTCAGATGGGTCTTTTCAACATCAAAAGCCAAAGAATCTACCATAGAAGGCTATGAAACCCTTATTGTTATAAATAATGAAAATTATCAGATGCGAAGCGCAAATCTGATAAATCAGTACGAGACTTTTCGACTTATATCTTTGGCCCAGGCCAAAGACGAGTTCTTAAAAAACAGTGCGCCTTTTTATGCTCTTCTTGATAATCTTAATGTATCATCGGTTAAGCTTAGCTCTGTATATAAGGATATTCCTTCAAGCCTTGCTGAGGAGATAGAAGATCAGGAACTTGATACATCTCTTTTGAATGTATCACTAAGAAAGTATCAGGTATTTGGTGCTAAATATGCTATTCACCAGGAGCAGGCTCTTCTTGGAGATGAGATGGGTCTTGGAAAGACCATAATGGCAATTGCTGCAATGGCTTCTATAGAAGCAGGAAATCCCAACTCACATTTTCTTGTAGTATGTCCTGCAAGCGTACTTATTAACTGGTGCAGGGAGGTTGAAAAGCACAGCAAACTTAAGTCGCACCTTCTCCATGCTTCAAGAGGAGAGATAGATATAGCAGAATGGGAACAGAACGGCGGAGTAGCAGTTACTAATTACGAATCTCTCGATGAGTTTGCAGAAACCGTTAGTAAAGATCTCGTAATAGAAATGATGGTTGTGGATGAAGCTCATTATATAAAGAATCCTGAAGCTAAGAGAACAAAGTATCTGATACAGGCCAAGGAACATTCAAAGCGTACCCTTCTTATGACAGGAACACCTCTTGAAAACAAGGTTGACGAGATGTGCAATATTATCGGCATATTAAGACAGGATGAATTCCTTAAAGAGGTTCAAAAGTATGCTTTCATGAATCAGTCCGATAAGTTTAAAGCTCTTATTGCACCTGTATATCTTAGACGTGTAAGAGAAGATGTACTTAAGGAACTGCCTGAAATGGATGATAAGCCTCAGTGGTCAGAAATGTCTGCAGAGGATAAGGATGCATATATTAAAGAAGTAAGCGAAGGAAGCTTTATGTCAATGAGAAGAGTAGGCTGGCTTCAGGATGATATAAAACATTCTTCAAAGGCAATACGACTTCTTGAAATCTGTGACATGGCAAGGGATGAGGGGAGAAAGATCATAGTCTTTTCCTACTTCCTTGATACCATAAGTAAGGTCTCGGAACTTCTTAAAGACAGAGGCGTATATAAGATAACCGGATCAACAAGTGTTGCAGACAGGCAGGCTGTAGTTGACGAATTTACTAAAAGTGGTGCAGGAAGCGTTCTTGTAAGTCAGGTGCTTGCAGGTGGAACAGGTCTTAATATACAGACTGCAAGTGTTGTAGTATTCTGCGAACCTCAGATCAAGCCTTCACTTGAAACTCAGGCTATAGCAAGAGTATACCGAATGGGCCAGGTAAGAAATGTTCTTGTATATCATCTTCTGTGTTCAGATACTATTGATGAAGATATGATAAGGCTTCTTGAAAATAAGCAGAATATCTTTGATGAATATGCTAATGATTCGGATATGGCAGATGCTACCAAGACTTTGGGCGATAAAGAATGGATCAACAGTGTAATTGAAAAAGAACGTCAGAAGTATCTTCCTGTTCTTGTAGTAAATAAAGATGAAGAAGTACCTTCAGAAAAAGCCTCTGATACAGAAGAAAGAGGAAACATAGATATAATAGAATAATTGTAAACTTTTGAAACTCTTAAAAGGTTGACAATGTCCTTCTTAAGGTTTACTATCTTTAAGAACCGCATAATTTATCAGCTTGGAGGACTACTATGAAAAAGTTTACAGTTAAGAGAATCGTATTATGTGCTATGTTTGCAGCACTTTGCTGTGCTACAGCTCCAATTTCCATACCGCTTCCAGGAGGAGTGCCTGTTACACTTCAGACGGCAGCAGTATTTCTTACAGCACTTCTTTTAGGACCTTTATATGGCTTTGTATCAGTGCTTGTATATGTTCTTTTGGGAGCAGTAGGTATTCCTGTATTTGCAGGATTTTCAGGAGGACTTGGATCACTTGTTGGAATGTCCGGAGGCTTCATTATGTCATGGCCATTTGCAGCAGCGCTTTCAGGTTTTCTGTATTTTAAATTCGGAAGAAATGAAAAGGGCTTTAAGAAGTATGCTGTAATGATGATAGCAATGCTTCTTGGAAGTGTTATCATTTATACAATAGGCCTTGCTCAGTTTATGTTCCTTACTAAGATGAGCCTTCCTGCTTCACTTGTTGCATGTATGATACCATTTATACCAGGGGATATACTTAAAATGGTTCTTGTAGCAATAATCACACCGGCACTTGAAAGAGCACTTAAGATGATATTTGCAGACGAAGCTGTATCTGTTAATGCTTGATATATACATTTTTGAATCAAAGATTCAAAAATGCAGTAAATAGGCCAATTGAGAATGCCTTCGGCATTGGGCCTATTTACCAACCGATTCATTGAATCACGAAACACGCAGTAAATGCGCGTTTCTGTAATTTACATTCAAGA
>NZ_JAILQF010000419.1 GCF_024699075.1 Butyrivibrio sp. | reverse complement strand
CACTTCGTCTTGAAAGACATGCTGAGAATACCAAGAAGGTTGTAGAGTTCCTTTCTAATCACCCTCTTGTAGAGAAGGTTAACCATCCATCTCTTCCTGATCATCCTGATCATGAGCTTTATAACAAGTACTTCCCAAATGGTGGCGCTTCAATCTTCACCTTCAATATTAAGGGTGGACAGAAGGAAGCATATGCATTCATCGATGGACTTAAGATCTTCTCACTACTTGCAAACGTTGCAGATGTTAAGAGCCTTGTCATCCATCCTTATGACACAACACATGCAGAGATGACACCTGAGCAGCTTGAGGCGGCTGGTATCTACCAGAACACAATCCGTCTCTCAATAGGAACAGAGCACATCGATGATATTCTCTGGGATCTCGAGCAGGGCTTCAAGGCAGTAGCAGAGAGTAGCCCCGAGCTCGTAGAAAAAGCAGTATAAGGTTAGTGTACTATCTAAGAGGTTTTCTTTATGGTTTAGGATATTAAGTGTTACTCCTCGGTAATTCAATTACCGAGGAGTTTGTTATGTGCATATTATGTGTTGACAGCATAATATATTTGTTCTATAAATACCTAGTGAAGTAGTAGGAAATAAATAGTTAGAGGATTACAATGATATATCTTGATCATGCGGCGACGACCCGTCCGGAACCATCTGTAGTAGAAGAGATGATATCTTTTTTGTCAGATAATTATATGAACCCTTCATCTTTCTATCAGCCTGCAGTAAGGACCAGAATGCAGGTTGAGAAGGCAAGAAGGACTATAGCAGAGTTTATAAATGCGCCTTACGAGAGCATAGTATTTACAAGTGGCGGAACGGAGTCTGATAACTGGGCAATACGAATGGGAGCGGGGATCCTTAAAAACAAAGGAAAGCACATAATTACAACTAAGATTGAGCACCCTGCCGTCCTTAATACAGTTCGCTTTATGGAGGAACAGGGATATGAAGTTACATATCTTGATGTTGATAAGACAGGCCTTATAGATATTGAAAATCTGAAAAGCGCTATCAGGAAGGATACAGCACTAATATCCATAATGCATGCCAATAATGAGCTTGGTACGATACAGCCTATAAAAGAGATAGGGGCTATAGCACATGAGCATGATATCCTCTTTCATACAGATGCAGTACAGACTTTCGGCCATATAGACATAGATGTAAATGACTACTGTATAGACTTTCTTAGTGCCAGTGCACATAAGCTGTACGGCCCTAAGGGAATTGGTTTATTATATATACGTAACAAAAATGAATTCTCTAAGCTTTTATTTGGAGGAAGCCAGGAACTTGGCCTTCGCCCCGGGACTGAGAATGTTGCAGATATCATGGGATTTTGCAAGGCTGTTACAATTGCAAAAGACAAGATGGAAGATGATGCGATCAGGATAAATAGTCTTAGAGATGAACTTAAGTCAGGTATACTTAATATCGTTAAAGGGGCTGTTATTAATGAAAATGACAGGTGTCACCTTCCGGGAACTTTAAATGTAACTTTTCCGGATGTTAGCGCCGAAACAATTCTTATAAGACTTGATATGAACGGAATCTGTGCTTCAGCAGGAAGTGCCTGCAGCGCAGGAGCAATAGAGCCTTCTCACGTACTTATGGCGATCGGTAAGAGCGAAGATGAAGCAAGAAGGACGATCAGATTCAGCCTTGGAAGAGAGAATACAAGGGACGATATAGTTAAGACTTTGAAGGTGCTTGAAGATTTTTATAGATAAGGATTATATATGAAAGAAAAAGTTGTAGTAGGAATGTCAGGAGGCGTAGATTCTTCAGTTTGCGCTTATCTGTTAAAAGAACAGGGATATGAAGTGATCGGAGCTACCATGCAGATATGGCAGTCTGATGAGTGCAAGGTGGAAAAAGAAGGAAGCTGCTGCGGAATCTCTGCTGTTGAAGATGCAAGGAGGGTTGCAGAGTGCCTTGATATTCCATATTATGTGATGAATTTCAGGCAGGAGTTCAGACGCGATGTAATAGACCGCTTCACAGGCTCATATCTGAAGGGGCTTACACCAAACCCTTGTATAGCCTGCAACAGATATGTTAAGTGGGGAGCGTTTCTTGACAGGTGCAGAGAAATTGGTGCAAGCTACATGGCTACAGGGCACTATGCAAGAGTAGAGCAGCTTCCAAATGGAAGATATTCTGTCAAAAAATCTGTAACCGCTGAGAAAGATCAGACCTATGTCTTGTATAACCTTACTCAGGATGAGCTATCTCATACGCTTATGCCAGTCGGAGAATATACAAAACCTCAGATAAGAGAGTTTGCAGAAAAGCTTGATCTTCCCGTTGCACATAAGAAGGATAGTCAGGATATATGCTTTATAGAAGATGGAGACTACGCACGCTTTATTAAAGAAGAAACCGGAAGTCTTGGTAAAAGCGGAGTATTTAAGACAACAGATGGTGAGATTGTAGGAAAGCATAAAGGAACAGTCCAGTATACTATAGGCCAGCGCAAAGGACTTGGCGTAGCACTTGGACATCCTGTATATGTAACAGGAATTGATGTCGAGTCAGGAGATGTAATACTTGGTTCTAATGACGACCTCTTTAGTGACGAGGTATATGCAACTGATATAAACCACATGGGAGAAGAGCACTTTGATGAGAATAAGACCTATACTGCCAAGGTAAGATACTCCCAGACATCTGTACCATGTCATATCAAATATATAGATGACAATACTATAAGAATAGATTTTGAAAGTAAAGTACGCGCCGCAACTCCAGGTCAGGCAGCAGTAATATACGACGGAGATTTTATTGCAGGCGGCGGCATGATAATACGAAGATAAGCTCTTGCGTATAATCATCTTGAAAAAAACATATAAATCCCCTTTGAATGTTATATATCATTGATTTTCTGGTTAAGATCAATAATATATGACGTTTGAAGGGGATTTTTGATTTTTGATTAAAATTAATGTTTTTTGCATATTTATACTTCACAGCATGTTAAAATTGTGATATAGTTTCATTTGCATAAAAATAAAATAAATAGGAATAAATATACATGAAGAAAAAAATATTTTCTATATTGGCAATTATAATGATGCTTGCTACAGCTGGCTGTAGCTCAGATAACAACAGCAAAACCATAGCTTCGATTGATGATCTTCCGGGTGCATCAATAGGTGTTCAGCTTGGTACAACAGGCGATATCTATGCAAGTGATTATGAAGCTCCCGAATACGGTTCAACTGTTGAAAGATTTAATAAAATTACAGACGCCGTTCAGGCTCTTAAGCAGGGTAAGATCGACTGTGTTATAGCAGATGAGCAGCCTGCCATAGCTTCGATAGAGACAGAGAGCGGTCTTTACATTCTTGATGAGCCATTTACTCTTGAAGAGTATGCAATGGTTGTAGCCAAGGACAATGATACGCTTCTTGATAGTATTAATGAAGCGCTTTCAGAGCTTAAAGAAGATGGCACTATAGATAGCATAGTATCAAATTATATTGGAGATGATACTAAAGGTCAGAGTCCATATGTAACTCCTGAAGGAACCACTTATGAGAATGGTACCCTGGTTGTAGCAACAAATGCTGCATTTAAGCCATATGAATATTATGACGGAAGTGACATCGTTGGTATCGATATTGATATTATCCGCGCAATAGGCGATAAGCTTCACATGGATATTGTCATAGAAGATATGGAGTTTGATGCTATCATAAATGCAGTAAGCTCACATAAGGCAGATGTTGGTATTGCAGGAATGACTATGACAGAAGAGAGGGCGAAGTCCATTAACTTCTCTGAGTCCTATGTAACAACCAAACAGGTAATAATAGTAAAGGGTGATAATACATCTGCATCTGACCTTAGTCTTGTAGAGAAGATCAAACAGAATTTTATAGATAATGACAGATGGGTATACATTCTTTCTGGTCTTAAGAATACACTGATCATAGCTTTGTGTGCAGTAATCCTTGGAGTACTTATAGGATTCCTTGTAGGAGTTATAAGAGTTACTCATGATAAAACAGGCCTGTTACCTATCCTTAATGCAATATGCAAATTATATCTTACTATCATCCGCGGAACGCCAGCGATGATCCAGCTCCTTATTATTTACTATGTAGTATTCCAGTCTGTAAATGTATCCAAGATACTTGTTGCAGTAATTGCATTTGCAATTAACTCAGGAGCCTATGTTGCCGAGATCATGAGAGGCGGAATAATGTCTATAGATGATGGACAGACAGAAGCCGGACGAAGCCTTGGACTTAGCTATCGCCAGACCATGATCAGCATCATCCTTCCTCAGGCAGTCAAGAATGTACTCCCTGCACTTGCAAACGAGTTCATAACTCTTATCAAGGAGACATCTATCTGCGGTTACATCGGCCTTACGGACCTTACAAGAGGCGGAGATATCATCAGAAGCCAGACTTATGAAGCTTTCCTTCCTCTTATAGCAGTTGCTCTTATCTATCTTATTATTGTTGAGATACTTACAGTACTTGTAGGAAGATGGGAAAAGAGCCTTCGTAAATCAGAAAGATGAGATTAAATGCATATCTGCTTTAGTTTCAAAGTCATTATGATAAGGCTTTTAGCAAAATAAAAACGACCATGTATATTAGAAATAGAGGTAATAATCTTGAGTGGAAATGTAAATGATCAGGTTTTAATAGATGTACAAAATCTATATAAGTCTTTTGACAATAATAGCGTTCTTGAAAACGTGAATATACAGATCAAAAAGGGAGAAGTTGTAGCTGTAATAGGTCCTTCAGGCTGTGGTAAATCTACATTTATAAGAACCCTTAACCAGCTTGAGAAGGTTACTAAAGGTAATATATATCTTGATGGAGAAGATATTACATCTAAATCTGTAAACATCAATGACATCAGAAGAAGAGTAGGAATGGTATTTCAGCACTTTAACCTCTTTCCACATCTGACCATAGAACAGAACCTTACTCTTGCACCCTTAAAGCTCTCCATAATGTCCAAAAAAGATGCAGAAAAGAAAGCTCATGATCTCTTAAACAGAGTAGGTCTTTATGACAAAAAAAATGCATACCCTGACAGCCTCTCAGGCGGCCAGAAGCAAAGAATTGCAATAGCAAGATCCCTTATGATGAATCCTGAAGTAATGCTCTTTGATGAGCCAACCTCAGCGCTTGACCCTGAAATGGTAGGAGAAGTTCTCTCCCTCATGAAGGAACTCGCAGATGATGGAATGACCATGGTAGTAGTAACCCATGAGATGAGATTTGCACGCGAAGTCGCCGACCGAGTAGTATTCTTCGCCGACAAGGGCATCAAAGAAGAAGGAACCCCTAAGCAGATCTTCGAATCCCCCAAAAGCGACAGGCTAAAGGACTTCCTATCCAGGGTGCTATAACTATCGCTCCAGCCTGCCCCCGCCGCCGCTAATTGGTCAGCTTCTTACTTCTTACGCCGAAATGAGGACACTGGGGATTTTTCCTATATGCCGCGCGCCACATGTTTGAGATCCTGTGCTTAGGGCCTGGCCACATACCGCAATCGGAGGAACTAACATTTTCCTGTATTTTCTAAATGCCATGCTGTATGGAAGCAAAGCCTATGGCATTAAGAAAATACTAGAAAAATATTAAATCCCTCCGATTGCGGTATGTGGCCAGGCCCTTAGCACAGGAGCGAGTTTGGCAGCGCGGCATATGTTTTTGGAAAAATCCCCAGTGTCCGATTGTTTTGAGGCGTGAAGTAAGAAGCTGACCAATTAGCGGCGGCGGGGCAGAAGTGGATGCATTTATGCTTCGAGGAACGTAAGGACGAAGGCTTTGGTGTAGGATTTGTAGGGCTGCTTTAGGGTGATGTCGTAGCCGTGCATGTCCATGACCTGCTTGGCTACGGAGAGACCAAGGCCGCTTCCGGTATTTTGAGAGCGGGAGTCGTCACCTTTTACGAAGGGCTCGAAAAGCTCTTTTTCACTT
>NZ_JAILQF010000416.1 GCF_024699075.1 Butyrivibrio sp. | reverse complement strand
TACGTATATGTCTTTGTTTCTTCCGTACTTTCTTCGGAAGAGTTTTCTGTAGTTCCTCCTGTATTAGATCCGCTCGAGTCTGAACTTCCACTATTTGTATCGCTACTTCCGGTATTTCCTGTATCTGAAGTATCATCGCCTGATCCGTTATTATTTTCACTACTTGTAGTAGCTGTTGTAGAAGCATTCGAGCTTACTGTGCTTGACTCAGCAGATGAAGAAGTATTCTCTGTGGATGCATTATCACTAGAAGTAATAAGCTGCAAAGAATCAGCATCTATAATTCCTTTAGCTGAGTACGGGTTTACAATAGTATCTTTTTTGATCTCCTCGTAAGATACTTCTCCGCTTGAACCTATCTCTGTCTTTGTAGATTCGACCCATTCAACAGTATCAGTATTTTGTGATTCAACTACTGTCTCTTGTACAACAGTATCCTCTACAGCAACATTAACCTCAGATTCTTCCTTTACTTCATCGCTTACATCGACGGCCTTGTACTCGATATTCTCCTTAACTTCAATAGTCTGACTTTTAGTATTGAAGGTATAGTCCTTATAATCATCACCTGATAACTCTTTCATCGTAACTGTATAGGTACCAGCCGGGATATCATAGTGATATATTATTCCGTCTTTATCCTCATCCTTCCAGGTAGTTGTTGATCCGTCAGGCTTTTTGATCTCAACTTCAAAAGGAACTCCTGAAATAAGCCTTGCAGACTCACTGCTTAAGAACTTGATCTTAAGGTCCTGCTTGATTGAAGCAAGTGACAAGTTAACCTTTACACCGTTTTGTTCTTCCTGTGTAGTTGCTGCTGAAGCCGCCTCAGATACAGCCTCTGCCGCTGCCTGCTTAGCTTCCTGTGCATCTGCTACAGCTACAAGCCCCGAGCTACCCGGAACCTGCATCTCTGCTATTTCGCATCCAACATTACTAAATGAAGAGATCTCATCAGCCCTTGCTTTTGTTCTGATTATCAGACTTCCAAGCGCAACACCTGTAATAATAACTACAAGTCCTATCGCCATCGACATCTTTTCGAGAGCATTTGAATTTTTCAAAAAAAGAATTATATTGTTATCTTGTTTTCTCTTCCTTTGTTTTGCAGGTCTTCTCCTATTAGAACCAGAAGAAACTTTGGCTCTTCTTTTTCCTCTGCTGCCATTTCTTACAGGGGCTACAGTTTTGCCATGAGAGCGTGACCTTACACTTGTACCTTGAGCATTTTTAGAAGATGACCTTTTTGAGACAAACTTTTCTTCCTCTTCTCTTAAGTCATTTTCTATATCATCATAATCAGATGCCCCTACCGGAACAGGTTCTTGTTGATAATCATCATATCCATCAGATTCAGCATCTTCTAAATAATCTTCATATCCATCAGATTTAGTATCTTCTAAATAATCTTCATATCCATCAGATTCAGTATCTTCCAAATAATCTTCATATCCATCAGATTCAGTATCTTCTAAATAATCTTCATATTCATCAGATTCGTAGTCTTCATAAGAAGACTCATCTTGCGTATCCTGAATATCTTCATCGTACTCATCATATTCATTATCAAAATCCCTGGTATCATCAGATATCTCGTCATCAAGAAAGTCTATAGGGAAATCTGATTCTGATGATTCGAGGTTTTTGGATATGGCTGCAGCATTAATAAGAACAGTATCATCTATATTCTGATATGAACCTGACATTTCTTCTGCAGTTTTATATATAGCATGTTCTAGATCATCACCATTTACAGAATTATCTTTGTTTTCAGGATCAATTCCATTCACAGAATCATCTATCTTTTCAGGATCATCTGTATAACTATTATCCTGGTCTTCAAAGGCTCCTTCTTCTACAAAAGCCTTTTCTTCAAATTCCTCGTAGCCTTGAGCACTACCACTTAAATCATCTTTGTAATTATCCTGATCGTTATAATCAACCTGACCATTATAACCATCTACATCTAAGGCTCTTGGCATCCTAGATGCGTTTCTTCTATTTCTGAATTCCTGCTTTCTATAATCAGGTATGCTCTTTGTACAAAAAATGCTATGATGCTTTTTCATAAGTAATCTCCTCGTTGCCCCTAAAACATTAATAACATGATACAGGCGCCCCACAATCGGCACCTTATGACAAATAGCTTGTTACTTATATCTCTTTATGTTTGAATCAATTAATATAGAAAACCATTATTCCTGATAACAGGATAACCATTCCCAAAAGCTTTCTTGTAGTAATCTTTTCTCCAAAGAAGAACCTTGAAAGAAACATTACGATAACATATCCAATTGGTTCAAGTATTACAACCTGCATATATTCAAGCCCCGAATAGCACACTACAGATATAAGCATTGATATCCCAAGCATTCCATAGCCGCATATTACAAGGGCATTTAAATACTGTCTGATAAAAGAGGAATACTCTTTTCCCGAACTCTTTTTAAGCAGTATCTGTGAAAATGATGCAATTATCTGTCCTAAAACTGCAAGAAGAAGGTAAAAACTCATTGCTCATCCTCCTTCTTGATTTCTTTAGTCCCTGACTTTTCTGCCGCATCAGGATCTGTATTAAGGATTACAGTTCCTGCCATTACCATTACTACTCCGACAACTTTATAAATAGTAACATCTTCATGGAAAAGGACTATGCTCCACATAAGTGACCACAAAAGAGTCATGGCCTTGTTGGCATAAGCTATTGAAAGCTGGAACTTCCCGATAAGCTGCTGCCATAAGATCGCATAAATACCAAGTACTACAACTTCCAAAAATAAAAGTCCGATTGTCTTTACAGACATAGCACCATTTTCATTAAGTGAATTGCCTACAAATCCTCCAACAACCGTGTTGATACTATATATTCCAACTGCCAGCTGAAGCAGCAGAATATCATTCAAAGCTACTTTCCTATTCATCTACATCAAGATCCTTCTATATATTATTAAAATTTTCTTAGTCTGTGCTCACCTTGCCAGGATAGATAAGAAGGGCGAAGTGATATGCCACATACTGTCTTGCGCTTACATTAATATGAATATTGTCATTCAAATATTCACCCGAATTAGACTCAGTTATAAATCCCATATAATCGTCAATAAATGATACATTCAAAGTCTCTGAAGCCTGAAACAGACGTCCATAATAATCGGTAAGAGTTCCATTACCGTAGTTAAGAACATCACCCGGCTGCATATTACCGGACTCATCAGGAGCCGTGCAATAAGTAAATGTATTAACTACGATCCTGATATGAGGATAAGCTTCATGAATTGCCTTAACTCCTGCTACAAAAGCTCCCATATAGGTATATTCATCAAACTCATATCCGGATGTCAGAAGATTATCTACATCTGTAGGATTATAAAGTGTTCTCTTTTGAATATAATCATTGCCATCATACATTATGCACAGAGTATCTATACTGTTAAAATCAATGCTCTTAAGAGCATCAACACTTGTAACATAGTCCTGGCCCATATCAGAAGCTTTACTTGAAAGTTCACTAAAGTCTCCTGACTTAATAGCCTTAGCTACTCCCACAAAGCTATATGTATCTATCTCTGTTCCTGATCCAAGAGGAGCATAGGCAACTGTAGTTCCGGGAAAAGAGACATTGTAAACTGTAGCACCTGTCATATCAGCGATCATATTTGAAAGCCCGGTTTCTTCATCTCTGTCATAGGAAAAGACATCATTACCAAGGCAAAGAATAGTATCAACACCGTCATCTTCATGTCCCTGTGTATCAGCATCAAGCGGATACAGAACATTATCTTCTGCATTAAGACTTATCTCAGGAACATAATCAGGATCATATTCTACTGTTATTCCTCCAAACTGGAATTTCCATATAACTCCAAGGAATAAAGCAACAAAACACAAAATTACAATAAGCAGTATTATAGGAAGACTGATCCTTCCGCTATTTGACCTATGATCATCCCTTCTGTTTCTTCTTTTTCTTCTGTTCATATAAAACCTCTTACTTTGCTTTAGTTCTCCGCAACCACAAGCGGATCAAGATATATACTATAACCGTCCATCTGAGCAATTAACACAAGCCCCATCGTTTCAGGATCAATATCCGTAGAAAGGCTCATATTAAGGATCACATACATACACTTGGCTTCTCTTGTAGTCTCAAGAAGAGCTTCAATATTATAGCTTCCGCCAGGTGCTATATTCATCTGTTCAAAAACTGCGTTCCAATAATCCCACTGATCTTCAACATAGTCCCTTCCATAAGCAAGCATTATATCTGTATTATACTGTCTTATAAAGTACACAAGCTCAGGAGGACATGCTGCTCTTACACGTGCCTCTCCTTCTTCAGGAGCGATGAGATTACAAATATCTATTGCAGCTGTAGGAATATGAAATCTGTTCTCTGCCTTTGTAATATACTGACTTCTATATACAAGACTGAAGCCGCTGCATACAATAACAACAGCTATCGCAACTACAAGTCCAAGCTTCCTTCTCCTGTCAAAAAGCCTGCAGAAAGCATACGAAATATCTATTCCCATAGGTACAAGCCACAATACCCTGTAGTAGGTTCCATCTTCCATACCAACCTTTTCATATAAAGCTGTGGTAAAAGGCATGAAGAACATTACTATAATAAACAATGGCATGACACCAAGAATCATCTTTTTCCAGGTAACCTTCTCAGTTACAACTATATAGATTGCACTAGCTATGAACAGTAGTGGCAAAATACCACTTCCACAATAATCCTTGAAGGTATCTACCGATCTCAAAAAATATTGAAGCATATATAACCTTTCCTGAATCCAAATCCTTTTATTCTTTCTATTTATCTATGTTTTGTATTATCATTCTGCCTTTATAAAATATTCCAATACCCTTTTAACAGGCACAGATACATAAGAAGATAAATAACATTAGGTATGCATACAACTGCTGCCATTAGAGCAACTGACAGTTTCTTATACCTTATTATCAAAACAAGCGAGCATGCTCCTATAAGTATTGTTCCAAACATAACTCCCATTGATGAAAAAATTCCTGATGCCATATTTACAAGTATCATAAGCATCCACGGTGCAAATCTGTTGGACTTTGAAAGCTTCTGCCTGTTTTCTCTTTCAAGATCTTCTCCTATCCACAGGAAAAGCCATATGATAAGAGGAATCGCTATATTGGCAAGCATCGATTTACCCTGCCATGTTCTTGTAAGAAAGAATGTCTCTGCTGTTGAAATGGATGTATGACCAAACATCTGAAATACAGCCATTATTATCATGAACATAGGGAGCTTATTTGGATCTTTTCTAAAAAGCATTCTGCCGATTTCCAAATAGATAGCATATGTCAAAGGAATAAGGAAAAGCGGAAGGAGAGTGTGTGCAAGTATTGTTGCATGAACTCCCGACATCTTAGCTATAAAAGCTATCCACATTGTAATTACTGCAAGAGCATGTCTTATATCAAGCGTAGTAGAGCCGCCTGTATAAGGAAGAATAGTATTCATGGTATCTGTCTGAACTGCAAGCACAGATTCAACAACATAGTAAGCATCATCTCCGTCAAAGGATGCATAGAAGAATGCCATATAAAGCTGGAATAATACAAACACAGCAAATATCACCCACAATATCTTGCCTTCTGTAGAATAGCGGACACGTCTTCCATACACGTCTCCTCTTGGATCCATGTAATCTTCTGCAAGAACATGCTGCTCTCCAGGGAATACTGCTTCAAGCCTGTGCTTTATACCTCTGTAAGAAAGAGAATTGATCTCTCCTGATGCAAGGTCTTCCTGCTTCTTTTTATTAATAAGAATTATTCCTATAATAAATCCTGCGATTGCAAGTGCTATTTCTATTGCTGAATATATTTTCACACATATAGAAAAGGCACTGTAGGTGATAAAAAGCATACAGGGTATAGCTACAATTTCAAACACAGCAAGTGATAAAAGATACCCTGCTATAAAAGTCACAACCAGTGACCGCCTTCTTTCAGGCAGTATGCCTGCAGGTATTATCCCTATTAAAATCGGCACTATAATAAGCCACAAAATCAGCATTATAAGAGTATAAACTGTTCCCATCTATTGACCATCACTTTCAATATGTCTTAATAAATTCTTCTATCTGTCTGTCCATGCAAGCCGGTATATCGCCGCCCATATTCCATACGTCAACCCATTCTATTATCCTGTCTATGGCAGTGCTGACGTCTGTTTTTCTCTTCCATCCAAGCTTTTGCTTTATCCTTGATGTATCAAGCCTTAAGTAGCCGGCCTCATGAGGTCCTTTATCTGATACGTTCTTCCAAGAAGCTCCAGCATGATTCTTATTCCACTTATTACAGAACATATCAGTAATATCTCCTGTTGTAAGAATATCCTCTTCGTCAGGTCCTATATTATAGCTTCCTTCAAACGATATATCTTCATACTGCCTTGCAGCAAGCATTAGATATGCATACACAGGTTCCATTACAAACTGGTATGGGCGAATTGAATAAGGATTTCTTACAATTATTTCACTACCACTTATGACAGCTCTTATACAATCAGGAATGATCCTGTCTTTGGCAAAATCTCCTCCGCCAATAACATTACCAGCTCTCATAGTAGATATAGCACACTTTCTTTGGGACCCGCTAAAGAAAGAATTCTTGTAGGAATATGTAACAAGCTCACTACAGGACTTTGAATTGGAATACGGATCAAATCCGCACAGTTCGTCAGTTTCTCTGTATCCCCATTCCCACTCATTATTTTTATATACTTTATCAGTTGTAACATTAACAAAAGATTTTACGCTATCCGTAAGCCTTACACATTCAAGAACATTTACGGTTCCCATAACATTAGTCCCATATGTAAGAACCGGCTCTTCATAAGAAGTTCTTACTATAGGCTGGGCTGCCATATGGATCACTATATCAGGTTTTTCTTTGGCAAAAGTATCCTTGAGTAACGCAAGATTTCTTATATCACCTGTTATGGAATTTATATGATCCTTAATATCAGCCATATCAAAAAGCGAAGGATCTGTAGGCGGATCAAGTGAAAAGCCAACAACCTCTGCTCCAAGAAGTAAGAGCGTTCTGCACATCCAGCTTCCTTTAAAGCCGGTATGACCTGTTACAAGAACCTTTTTACCTTTATAAAATTCCCTCATTGAAAGTCTTTCTTCCTTCAAAAAAGTGTCCTCTCTTTGCAATCTGCCCATGACAACTGATCATCCTGATCCAAGTACCACAAATTCCTTATTTATCGCTGGAATCTTCCTTGCTGGCTATATCTTTTTCAGGAGTATCAAATCCTATTCTCTTCTCCTCAACTACAACAGGTCTGTGAATAACTCTTGTATTTATATTAAGAATATATTCTCCCATAAGTCCTATAAAAAACATCTCAATAGACATAAAGAAGAAGAGTCCAACTATAAGAGGTGCCTGTCCGGCATCAAAGCCGTACCAGTTGGTAAGTTTAAGCACAAGATATATAAAGGCTACTATCAGTGAAAAAATAGAGCATATAAAGCCAAAGATAGTTGCAACTCTAAGTCCCACCTTGGTATATGAAGTTATGCTGAGCATTGCAGCATCATATAAGGTATAGAAGTTATTATGGGTTTTACCAGCTCTTCTCTTGGGCTGCTCATATTCAACAAGCTTTAGATTAAAACCTGCTCCGTATTCAGCAACTATTCCTCTTATAAAAGGCACCGGATCATCAAGCTTTCTAAGAAGCCTTATAAAAGTCTTATCATAGAGACCAAAGCCCGTGAAATGCTCTATCATTCTAACCTGAGACATTCCCTTTATGAGCTTGTAATATATACTTCTTAAAAAATATATAAATCCGCTCTCACGGCTTGACGATTTTACTCCTGAGACAATCCTGTGTCCCTTTTCCCATTCATGTACAAATACAGGAATAAGTTCAACCGGGTCCTGAAAGTCAGCGCATACAGGTATAACGCAGTCTCCATCAAGGCTGCACATACCATAAAATGGTGAATTGAACTGTCCGAAATTGGTAACATTAAATATAGCTTTGATCTTAGGATTTTGCGCACATAAGGCTTCTATCTTATCTCTTGTTCCGTCAGTTGAAGCATTGTCTATAAAAACGATCTCATAGTCATATGAGCTAAGATCATTTTTAATAACATTCTCAACAGCCCTGCTTATAGGTTCTACATTTTCAACTTCGTTAAAACATGGAATTAGTATACTTATTTTTTTCATATATTCCTTTAAGATCTTTTAATTATAAAGATCAGATGTTATCAATCTGCAACCACTGTATTTGCAAGTCTTTCCTCTTTGGAAAGAAATGGTGCAAGATCATCAAGAGACGGTGACACGAGACTTCCATCGGGAAGCTTTTTGGTTGCCGACTTTGGTTCAAAAAACTGCTCAGGCGAACAGAACACCTCACATATTGAATATGACTTCTCATTCAGTGTCCTTGTCACACTCTCTTCAAGCTCTTTGTTACTATGACATGAATAATAAGGATATCCATATGCAGCAGCAAGCTTTGAAAGATCAGGGAATGACAATCCACCGCTTTCAGGACCTATTCCTACAAAGTGCCTGTCAAAAAGATTGGTCTGCGTCTGTCTTATGGAATGATATCCATCGTTATTTATAACAAAAATATGTATAGGAAGCTTATTGGTCACAATGGTCTGAAGCTCCTGAAGATTCATTTGAATACTTCCATCTCCTGTTACAAGCGCTATATCTTTATAATTATCAGCAATACATGCTCCTATTGCTGCAGGGAGGCAATACCCCATAGAAGCGATCGCTGAGTTGATAATAAAGCGCTGACTCTTTTTGATCATAAAAGAGTGACTTCCAACAACGCAGGCCGAGCCATTACCGACAACTATGCTGCTTCCTTCTGGAAGCTTTTCTGACAGCTTTCCAAAAAAGGCATAAGCATTGGTCATTCTGGTATCATTAAGCTTATCATCAGAAATTACAGGATATGCTTTCTTATAGAACCTGCAAAGGCTGCTCCAGTCAGAAGGCCTTTCACTTCTTCTTATATCTCCTGCTTCTGGTTCAATATCATCTGCGCCCTTCATGAGCTTTACCTTGGCAGATTTATATAAAACTTCTCCCATAGGAAGCGCTCTGTCCAGTTTATAAAGAAAATCTGCCGCATCAGCCCATATAGGCATATCCACATGGATAGTAGGCTTTACAAGCTCAAACCTGTCTACATCCACATCTATAACATAGGCGCCTTTAGCCCATGAACTAAAATTATATCCAACCTGTCTTATGGAAAGTCTGTTTCCTATAGCAAGAACAAGATCAGCATTTTGAACAGCATAATTACCTGCTCTGTCGCCCATAATACCGCCGCGGCCTACGTAAAGCGGATCATCATCTTCTATAAGATCTATGGAATTCCAGCCTGTAACAACAGGAACCCCAAGCTTTATACAAACACTTTTGAATATTTCATATGCTCCTGATGTCCTT
>NZ_JAILQF010000400.1 GCF_024699075.1 Butyrivibrio sp. | reverse complement strand
TTTTGCTCAAGTACTATTTCTCTTATAGTTCTTTCTTCATGAAGTGCCTGCTTGGCTATGCTGGCTGACTTCTGGTAACCGAGTATGGGACTTAGGGCTGTAGCTATTCCTACGCTTCCTTCTTCAAGTTCTTCGCAGTGGTCAGTGTTAGCTGTAATTCCTTTTATGCAGTTGTCGATAAGGGTTGTGACTGCATGGGTGAGTGATGTAATTGATTCAAAGAGCTGATAGAATACAACCGGCTCAAAGGCGTTAAGTTCAAGCTGTCCTGCTTCTGCTGCCATGGCAATTGTTGTATCATGCCCTATTACAAGAAAGGCTGCCTGTGTTACTACTTCCGGAATTACAGGATTGACCTTGCCCGGCATTATAGATGAACCGTTCTGCATTGCAGGAAGATTGATCTCATGAAGGCCGCATCTAGGTCCTGAAGATAATAATCTTAAGTCATTGCACATTTTAGAAAGGCTCACTGCACAGGCTTTTAAAGCTCCTGATACTTCTACGAAGCTGTCAAGATTCTCTGTAGCATCAAACAGATCTGCCGCCTTAGTAAGATGAAGTCCGAATTCCCTGCTTAAAACTGTAGCAATATTTCTTTCATAATAATCTGATGCATTTATTCCTGAACCTATAGCTGTAGCTCCAATATTTACGCTATGCATTTCAAGAGTAGCATTTTCTATCCTTTCATAGCACCTTTCTATCATGGAAGCATATCCGCCAAAGCTCTCTCCAAGTGTCATGGGTACTGCATCCTGAAGCTGTGTTCTTCCCATCTTTATTACATATCTGAACTGAAGAGCCTTTTCATAAAGTGTGCTTTCAAGTCTTCTGAGTTCATCAGTAAGTGGCTGCATAAGCTTTATCACAGTCATCTTGCCTGCAGTAGGGATAACATCATTGGTTGACTGGGCCATATTAACGTGATCATTTGGATGAACCTTGTCATATGCGCCAAGCTTTCCTCCAAGTATCTCATTGGCTCTGTTAGCGATCACTTCGTTCATGTTCATGTTGGCACTTGTTCCTGCGCCTCCCTGAACTGCATCTACTATAAAATTCTCTGCAAACTTTCCTTCCATTACCTCTTTAGCTGCAGCGCATATTGCCTTTGCCTTATCATATTCCAAAACACCTGCCTGGTAGTTGACTATTGCAGCAGCTCTTTTGATAAGGGCAAGATTATTCAAAAATTCCGGATGCATCATATTTCCTGTAATTCTGAAATTCTGATTAGCTCTAAGTGTCTGTACTCCGTAGTAAGCTTTTTCAGGTACTTCAAGTGATCCGATTGAGTCTTTTTCGATTCTTTTCATAATATTATCATCCTCTCTTCTTTCAGCTTATTGCTGATACACAAAAGGGCGCCCTTAAAGACTTGTATGTCTTAAAAGGCGCCCTCGCTTTTTATGAACTGACTTTAATCCCTAAGGCATTATTTTGTAAATCCTTAAGTGATATTTATAATTTTGAATCGAATTTGGAAGTATGTACTTAAGAAAATAAAGATTTCATCAGAATTTTTTTACAAAATTAATATGCACCTAAATTCAGATAAGTGATAACATCAAAATATGCAAAGGAGCAGAGACATTTCGTTTCTGCTCCTTTTTCTATGGAGGTATAAGATGAATGACATAAAGCTTGATAAAACTGATCTGAAGATTCTTCAGATGATCGAAAACAATGCAAGAATTTCCTTAAAGGAACTTGCAAGTGCTAACTACATGTCTTCTCCGGGAGTAGCAGCCCGCATACACAGACTTGAAGAACTGGGTCTTATAAAGTCCTACTATACAGAAGTTGACTACTCTCTTCTTGGCTATAATATCAAAGCCTTTATCAATCTTGAGGTAAATCCCAAGGATAAAGTTACCTTCTATCCATATATAAAAGATATACCTAATGTTGTCGAATGCAGCTGCGTAACCGGGGATTACTCAATGCTTCTTAAAGTGTTATTCAGAAAGCCGGAGGAGCTTGACCATTTTATAAATGAGCTCCAGCAATTTGGAAGGACCAAAACACTAATAGCCTTTTCCACTCCTGTTGAGCACCATCCTCTGGCTCTTGACAAAATCTAAAGCAAATGATTATTACCTTGCTTTCAAGATTTTCTGTTAATAAATGAAGCAATTGCAAGATAACAATATCCTACAGCTATAAGGAATATAAGTAGGGCAAGGATCCACCACGCACTTCCCATAAATGGAAGTTCATTAGTAAAACCAAAGGCTCCTGCCTTGCTTCCCCAGTTAAGGAAAAAGTAAGGGTAGTTGATACCCTCTGCAAATTCCCATCCTCTGACATATCCAATACCAGCGTATATTGCATATAAGATCGGAGGAATGATTACAAATATCACATTCTTTTTATGTATGTTGGCTTTAGGTGCAACTACAAAGAAATCAATAACTGCCACAACCGGAACCACGAGGTGAGTAAGTGTATTCTGGATATTCCAGGCAGCTGCTCCAAGTGTAGGTGCAAGCACAAATCCAAACACAACTCCTGTAAGAGTTATGGATACGGTTCCCACAAACTTTATGATATACCAGATATTACCGGCAGGCCTTCTCTTAAAAATCCCCCAGCGCCTGATTGTTTTGAGGCGTGAAGCAAGAAGACGACTGATTATCGCCTGTATTGGGGAGACGTAACTAAAATTACTGCTCCATGAATTCGTCTATGGCTTTGAGGACGGGAACTCTGTATTCGGTGCCGCCAAAGAGCCATTGCTCGTGCTGCATGTCGAATTCTCTTATGTCGGGGTTGTGGAAATATTTTTTGTAGCGCTTAAGGTACTTGGGACCCATCTTCTTTGCATAGATGAAGTGAGCCGTTGTATTGTCTACTTGGATGTCGTCGTCAAGATAGGTGATCAGATCTGTGTAGTATTCGTTTCTGATAGACTCTGCTTTAAATTTAGAGAAGCAGTTTAGAAACTTCTCTGCCATCTCATCATCCATCAGAAAGAAATTTTTGAGCTTTTCCTTGGTCTTATTTCTCTTCTTCTGGCTTTTAGTAATGCCTGTAAGGATTGGCACTACAAGCTTTGCCTGCAGCTTTGCTGAAAGCTTACCGCTCTGATCAAGGTCAGGGCTTCCAAATATTGCATGATCTATATGCACATTCTCTCTCATCACAAGCTGACCTACAAAGCTTGAGCCAAGTGATGATCCTATAGCTGCGTCAAGCCTTCCATTATGCTTGTCCTTAATGTACTTTTCGATTTTTTCTGTTACTGTTATCATGTCAGGAAAAATTGTATCGCTTCCATCAAATCCATCGTAATTGACACAGATTAAATGATACTTCGATGACAATGAGTCTATAACATTTCCAAAATTTGTCTGCCAGTCGCAACATGTTCCCGGTAATAACATCATTGTCTTTCCTGTCATATTTCCCATTTCTTCAAATTTCATAACTACTACCGGCCTACCTTTCACATTAATAATAGGCAGCCGTTAAAGCTGCCTATACTATAATATCACTATTGGTTAGTTAATGCTAACTCATCTTCTCCTTCTGTCTATTCCATTCTGACTGTAATATGCTGCCTTATCTTCATACATCATCTGATCCGCAATCTTTTCAAGATCTTCCATAGTAGCTTCCTGATTATCAGCTACAGAGGCAAATCCAATCGATATGGCAAGTTTTTCTGAATATACACCATGCCATGCAGCAGCCTTAGCCTTCATCTGCGATTTAATCTTTTCACAATCATCTGTATTTATGATTGCAACAAACTCATCGCCTCCGGTCCTGTATACTTTACCTTTCGAACCAGTAATAACTACAAGACAATCTGCTGCGCCCTTTATAAGCTCATCTCCTGCTGCATGTCCTTTAGTATCATTAGCAGTCTTAAGTCCGTTAACATCAATCGAGAATATGGACAGATCCTTTTCAAGGCCCCTAGCCTTATGAGCTGCGATATCTTCTTCATAGCATCTTCTGTTATAAAGTCTTGTAAGCTCATCCGTCATTGCTATACGAATAAGGTGTTCTTCTCTTCTCTTTTCATTATCTATATTCTGACTTGTAAAAATAACTCTTGTCGGGAATCCACTTTCATCAGTATTTAAAACAATATACTGCGCCCTGAACCAGCCTTTTAAAATATCTATAAACTCTCCGGAAATAGCTTTCTTGTTTTCAAGCCTTTTCTGAACAGTAGTTATATCCGTAAATTTAATAAAGTCTTTAAGCTGATCATTAACGATACTATCGAACATGGATCTTGTTACAGAGGTATGATCCTGAATAGACAGATCAATCTTCATCTCACCTTTATCACCACTTGCAATATTTCTTTCAGTCATTCTTTCAAAGTCTATCATATTGGCATTATCATAAATACCAGCCATAGAATCCATTATCTTTGTATGCTCTTCTATCTTTTCTTCATGCTTTCTAAGATCCTTGTACTTCTCAATAAGCGTACGGAAGTAATTGGTAGCAAGATATAAGATGGCATAGCCACCTACACACATGATGACCATTTCAACTGTATATCCACCTACCCTGTTGGCAAAAGTACGGGCAAAAGAATCATATTCACTATTGGGATTAATAAAATATGGAGCAGTCAGATATGTT
>NZ_JAILQF010000319.1 GCF_024699075.1 Butyrivibrio sp. | reverse complement strand
GTATGTGTGTCATCATCTACAAATGCCTTAAGTTTTAGTATTAGTGTATCTGACATGGCTAGAAAAGTGTTGTACTTTGTCTGACATGCTGTAAAGTACTCTGTCAGCTTTTCAAGATCCCATGTGATTTCCCCGTTTCCTCCCATTTTGCTCTCCTTATGTCATTTTCCTGTATAGTTATTTTTAGTATATTTTTGAGAAAGTTTATATTTAATTACTATTTTTTATCTCTGTAAATTCCAGTTATATTATTCAACGTATTATATCTGAGGAGTCTTGATCCTTGTTATAGCTGTTCCGATAAGGCTGAATGCATCTCCGGTAACGCATGGCTTTTTAGCTGCACGTATTATAGCCATAGGAATTGTGAGAATTTTTATATCACCTATATTCTCAAACATGATCAGGTTGCCACTATCTCTTATCTGTCGGTGGATAGGATTAAAGCCGGCAGGTGTTATTGGCTTATTATCTACATTAGTGAACCATATACTGATCATGCATTTTTTTAATGCTCCTGTAAGTTCTTCAAACTTATGGTATGTTTCTTCATCCGAGACTATGATATCCTGAACTGTTTTAGCATTGATCATAAGCATTATGAGTGAATCTTTATTCTGCTCTTTATCCACTGTATTTAACTTCTCAAACCTCTGCTTTGCAATACTATGAATCTTTTCAATGATATCAACAACTTCTGTATCATTTACAGTATAGCTTTGAGTGATACTTAATCCATCAGCAAATGAAAGCTTCTCTTCAGAATTATCAACTATATACAGCTTTACAGGTGTTGATTCTTTATTCTTTTCCATCTCATTTATACAGTACCTAAGATATCCTATTCTTCCAAGATCTTCTCTACCAAGAATTCCCATAAGAGGTCTGGAAATAAGATCTGCCTGAACCGGTCTTGTATCAGAATATGCAATACCTTCTATAAGCTTATAATTATTTTCAAGGCCTTTAATTCCATACTGAGCTTTCAGGAATTCATTTGTTACTTGTGATGGTACAGATACAATTGTTTTTACGCCTGATCCTTCATATTTATTATTTATCTTTTCTATAAATTCATGAATCTTTGATATTCTTTCAACCTCTTTCCCCATCGAAAATGCAAGATATGATTGAAATTCTTTAATCTCATTATCAATTGGTATGAGTCCTCTTCCAGGGACATCATCAGGTCTTATACGGCATCTGTCTAGAAGAGCTGAATATTGTGATCTGTCATTACAATTTAGCGCAATCTTAATAGCAAAGTTGGTTAAAAGCTTATATCCTATTCCTGATGTCTGCTGATTGGTTATTACAATTGATATACCTACAGCCACTCCATCACGACATATTTTAAGGAAATCATCTTCAAAATCAGCAAATGTTGATCTAAATACTGTATAATTTTCAACAAATAGAATTATCTGTGGCATATCATTGTATCCAGCTTCACGATATGCACTATATGAACTAAGGCCGATATCAGCAAGCTTTTCCCTACGCTCTGTTATAGTACTAAGCATGAATTTCATTAAATTCTTAAGCTTATCATCCTCACTTATTGTTACAACAGTACCTACATGATTCATCTTCTCAAAAGATCGCATGATCATTGAGGCAAAGTCTATGATGTAAATGCTCACATCTTCTGGTGAATACTTGGATGCAAGACCATATATCATACTCTGAAGAAGATATGACTTACCGCTGAGAGATGAACCCAGTATAAACACGTGATTTTGCGTAAAGTTAATCTCAAGTTCATTTTGGGCTTGTCTAAGTGGATCGTCATATATTCCAATAGGAACCGTTATATCCGTTCCTGTAACTTTAATATCATCAGGATATGGTAATATCTCACCAAGCGGAGGAAGCACAATGCTTGGAAGATCCTCAATTTTGTTCTTTATACAATAATCGTGGATATAACATGTAAGCGCCTCGAGCTGTGTTTGTGTTCCTTGAGACTTGGCAGGTTTCTGGCTGTATACAGGAATTCTAGCTCCCGAGAGAGACACTGCGTTTATTTCAAACTTTCTCTTATTGTCTGTATTACCAAGATGGGTAGGTGCTCCACTATAAGCAGATTGAAATAGTTCAAATATTTCATTATTACCAACTTGCAAATAAGCTCTTCCCGGTTCCCTTATTTCTGCTGCAAGCGGAGATTTAAGTACTTCATTACTATCACTCTTGTCTTGAACCTTAAGACAAAGTTTGAACTTGGAATTACTCCAAATCTGATCATTTACTACACCTGCTGGTTTCTGAGTTGCAAGTATAAGGTGAACACCTAGTGATCTTCCTATTCTGGCTGCAGAGATAAGTTCTTTCATAAACTCAGGCTGATCACTCTTAAGTTCTGCAAATTCATCTACAATAAGTATCAGGTGCGGCAATGGTATATCTGTCTTACCATCTCTATACAAACGTATATAATTATCTATCTGATTGACATCATATTTGGCAAAAAGCTCCTGACGACGCATAAGTTCCGCTTTTATCGATAATAGAGATCTATCTATCTGCTTGCCATCGATATTAGTGATTGCTCCATTTAGATGAGGAAGATCCTTGAACTGATTGGCCATACCGCCACCCTTAAAGTCAATTATGATAAAACTGACTTCATAAGGATGAAAACGTGTCGCAACTGATAATATATATGTTTGCAAAAGTTCTGATTTACCTGAACCTGTAGTTCCTGCTACAAGACCATGTGGACCATGGTACTTCTCATGAAGATCAAGCGCCAGAATTTCCCCTCCACTCTTAACTCCAATAGGAGCTGCCATACTCTCATATACCTTAGAACTCTGCCATCTATCTGCAAGATTCAGATCATACGCATTCATTATTCCAAGCAGCTGATACATGGTAATATTTTTAGTAAGTGTACTTTCAAGACTTATCTCATCTATATATACACTTCCCAGTCTGAGTGCGCACCTTTCTGCTACCATACGATCAACATGATCATAGACAAAATTCTGAACTTCCTGACCATCTTTGGAATCCTGTATATATCCTCTATAATCTTGAGGTTCCAGATATACTTTTACATCACAGCCTGCATTTAATAGTTCTTCATACTCTTCAAAAAATACAAATACAAACCGAAGACTCTGAGCTTTATCTACGTAATTAAGAACAGGATGGTTCATAATCTTGTCACTCCTGTAACAGAAGATTACATAATATGGAACCCCCTCTATTTCCTTCGCTTTTAAGGCTTCCCTGGCAGAAAGCTCGCCATAAAGATAAGCAAGTCCACTTTTCCTGCTGTTGTCATCAAATATTAGGCCTCGTATACTTCCGTCATCTGATAAAAGATTTTTAAACCACCTTATCCACTCAAAATCCTGTTTATCGATTTCATCCATGATCATAAACACTTTAATATCTTTATAAAAATGCTGTCCACAGATCTCTATCAGCATATTTTTAGCCATCTGGTAAAGCTTTGATCGTACACCTATTATGCCTGTTGCATTTCCTTGTGATAAATGAAGCACAACCGGCATATCATCAATATATTTATACTTATCATGAACTTTCTCAGGATATTCCATCATAGGATCTTCGATCTCAACATATTCTTTTTCGTTGTAATCGACCTGACATACAGACTCCATACTTCCTGTTCCAACACATACATCAAGAAAGTCCACGTCCTCAGGAGATTTTTCAAAAAGACTTGAATCAAATTTTTCTATTGAGCTTATTGTGTCACTTATAGAACGATTACGCTTTCTAAAAATAGTCTTCTCATTTTCTCTTGCTTCAATGATCTCTTTTTCCTTATTATCAAGATACTCATTGTATTTCTCCACTCTGTGGATCATCTTTTCTTTATATTCTTTTTTGTCTTTAAAGTAGGTTATCGTAGATGTAACAATTCCTATCCCCATCGAGATTCCGAAATACATAACATACATCATATTCCTTCCGCCCATGACTCCTCTTAAAAGAATCATAGCCACAAGCATAGTGACAGAAGGAACGAGCGTCATGGCAAGCCCTCTTTTATTTTTTTCCGGAGCTTTCTCTGGTGGAAGAACCTTGATCTTATCTTCAGGATCCTTGTACTGCTGACGAACACTTCTGATAAATCTCGGATACTTCAAATGATTCTCCGATAATTCACATAAAGATGTTGAAAGATGAGAAGTTACTTTACCAGAATCAGTCGTGTAAACAGTTCCCTTTTCAAGATAAAAGAAATATCCGTTTATACATATGAAATCATTGTCGTACAGACTTATCTGATCACCTTTTTTATAGACTCCATTGACCATTACACCGTACGAAAGTTTTGATGAATCCAATATCCATGTTTTTCCATTAAAGGTAAGTCCTGCAGATTCACCATTTGCAGCTGCGTCATTTATAAATATATCGCTTCCGCTAGCACCTCCAATATATACAACACGTCCCACAGGCATAAGGATTGCCAGATTGTAGTTGTCTTGTACAATTCCAAAATCCACCATAAAATCAATATATAATATATCTGCATCTGACTTTTTATAACGTACAGTTATGCTATCTCCAGATTCAAGATCATGCACATTCTCTTTAAGGGATGAACTACTTTTGATATATATATCGCCTTCACAAAAGAGGCTAAATCTATCTCCTTGCTTACTGATATTAATTTTAAAATCTTCGAAATAATCACTTCTTATCAGCGCAACGTGGCACTCTTCGAAGGTACCAATACTAAGCGTCTGAAAACTTTTTTCACTTATTGTTACTTCCCTGTAGATACGTGAATTATATATAGTCACTCTGTAATTCATTTTCTTTCCTGCCTGATTCCATCAAAATATATAATTGTTCCATTCCTAAGTCCGATTTCTTCAAGTGTTACCTCACCGCGTATCAAAGCCGTCGGATTTTTAGATCTTAAAAAGCATCTTGAAGGATTGTCCATATCTATTCCAAGATTAAAACCTTTATTCAATCCATTTATAAGTTCAGTAGCTGAAAGATTGATTGGAAACTCAAGGTCTACCTGCTCATCTGTTAATGTATTTTTGAATATTACAATTATCTTTTCTTCCATGATCTATAACCTCATATGACTGCTTCTGCAGTATCCCGCAGTAAGCATTTTGAAAATATATCTTTCATTGTAAGATCGTTATCCAACTCCGGAACATATTCTGAAACCGGGATATCATTATCCTTTATATTATCTTTCAGGTTATCTGGTCTATGTTTTTGGTATCTTCCACACACTACAACACTCTGCCCCGTATACTCCCTGATTATGTCAAGAAATCTAAATATACGAGCTGTTGCATTCTCTGTTTGCCGGCCTACTATTATTAAACTGTCACCTTTTAAAATCATACGCATCATTTCGTCATCTATAGTTCCTGCTTTATGTTCCAACACAATATAATCAAATTCTCTTTGCTCTTCTATTTGATTCACTATTTTAAGATAATCATTTGTACATAACCCATAAGAGGCTAAAGGGCCATAAAATGGCTTGATATAATTCATAAAATCTTCTTGAATGAGGTCTTTAAGGTTATCTTTTGTCAGATTTTTGATTGCAGAAGACATAATCCTATCAGTCTCATCATCTCCAGCATCACAGCCCAAGATCTGACTAAAGGTCTGAAAATCTTCTGCATCTACGTAGAGTACTTTATATCCTTTTCTTGAGAGCCAGTAAGCCGTTCCCAAAGCGGCTGTTGTCTTACCTGCTCCACCGCATACAGATATGACATTTACAAGATGTGTTATTTGTTTTTCGGGGGCCGAACTTGTTGCAAGATAATTTGCCCCAAGTGCCTGTATTATTCCCTGCGCTCCTTCATATTTATTGATCCTACTGTTATCTCCATCTCCTTCATATAACAAATACACATGTGAAGGATTCTGCAACTTACAAAATTCTCCGGCAAGCTCTTCATCAATAATGAGTGTATCAATCCTATGCGAAAACTTTAAATATTTTTCAAGATATACTTTGTCATCTATAGTTTCTAGTACATACTCTTGGGCAAGTGTGCTGGCAACGTCATATTCAACACTACAGTTATATTCCTTGTCCATGCACACTATAAGGATTACGTTCTGCTTCATATCTAACCTCATTTGTTATTACTCATAATTAAATACAACTTTAAAATCCATATCAGCTATTCTCAAAACACTTCCATCTTTTAATAACACATTTTGATCGTCTGTAATCATCAAGCCGTCTATATATGTGTGATTACTACTACCAAGGTCTGTAATATAGACCTTGTCACCATCAATATCTATCCTGCAATGTGTTCTGCTCACAGCTGGATTCATGGCAAGAATTCCGTCATTGCCATCGCTTTTTCCTATAAAAAATGTCTTTTTAGTTATATAAAAAGTAAATATTCCATACTCACCATCATAATTAAGTTCAATCTCTTTTATTTTCATGCTATTTTCTATATCAGATATATCTGCATCATCTTCTTTAATTACACAATTCTGGTCATATTCTTTGCTGATATATGCAAAAAGCTTCTCGAGCCATTCTATTCGACTTGTATCGTCTTCTTTCTTGCCTTTAATATCCACACATATCTTTGATAAATCCTGTAATCTTCTATCTACGAAGCTCTCTCTGTTTCCAAAAATTCTACTTATAAAGGAATAATTTTTTTCCAAAAAAATCCTATGACTGTCTGATTCGCTGTCAGAAAAAGCAGGGACGATAATAAATTTAACTTCTCGTGTAGTACTATCAATAAATATTCGATCTGGTTCAAGTTCTAGGAATTTTTTCTTAAGAAATGTCTGAGATTCAATCTCCCGTATTACTCCTTTGTACCGGCTCAATATAAGGCATATACTTCCTTCATCAAGTCCGGAACAAACAGATGTAAGCTCTGATAAATCTTTTACAGAATACATAAAGCGCCTTGCACCATTATTTCTTATATTTACCGGTTTTATGATATTTAGAGACTTTGAGCCCGCTAACATCTTAAGTGCAAGCTTGGAATACTCCTCGTTATCCAAAGTATATGAAATGTGAGAGAAAGATTTATTAATATTCATAATCGTATTATCCTCATTAACTTAAAACTGCGAAATTATTATACCTTAATAACTATTTACTTACTTAAAAATCCGACGAAACGACAAAAATATGCGACGAAATGCATTTTTTGGCAAAAAATAGGATCGCCGATTATGGCAATCCTATTCCTTTGGAACTTCTCACTGTTATATTAGAATTTAAGATATCTAACCTTTATTACTGGATTTCGTTGTAGCTACCAAATTAAGAATATCTTTACAAACTTCACGATAATTTTTATAGAACGCATAGATAACTATTCTCTTTTTTTTAAATTTTATCCTCATCCCCTTTCCTCCTATGCTATCTATGCTCTTTATTTCTTGGGGATCAATATAAAACGTCTTATTAAAAAGGTTTGTATAAACAATTTTATTTTGATCGACTTTCACTCTATAAAAAACACATAGTAAAACCCAATACAAAAAGAAAACACCAAGCCAAATATTTGCAAATATAAACGCACCTAGCTCTTCTTCGTTTACTTTCTGTCCACATATTGGTAATGTTAAAAACCAAATAAACCCCACACCAAACATAATAGTATAAAAATACTGTAACCCACCTCTAGCATAACAGGTTTTTCCATTTTCCATTTTTTCTTCCTTACAAGATGCACTGCTCAACATATTTTATTCCTTCTTCATATAATGAAGTTGCTCCTGATGTAACTTCTGCTGATACATACGATTGAACTGTTTCTTGACCTACATATGATGCTAATAACCCCCATGCCTCTCCAGCGTCTGCAGCGCCAGATATAGCATAGTTAAATAGATCCTTTAACAAGCCTCCGTCAGTTATTTTTTCTCCAGTTTTAACTTGATTATAAATCTCCATTCCAGTACTAATAGCAGCACCAATACCAGCACCAATCAGTGTGTGAAGAAAGTTACCATCTTCATCCACATAATTTGTAGGATTATCAATACAATATAAATATGCATTAATTGTTAATGGATACTCTGCAAATCCTTTTATTTTATCTGCAGTTACAAATCTACCATTTTCAGCATTATAAAATCTTGCCTGTGCAAATTTAAGACCTGAGAATTCATCTTCTTGATAGCCTGTAAATGCAAATGGCTGTATGATATTACCATCTGTTGTGTAGGCGTGAGTAGTATGCTGCTTGCTACTAGCTTCTTTAATCTTTCCAGTGAATGGATCAATGCCACGTCCAAAGTCATCGAATGCATATGATGATACCGCTACTCCATCTGTACCTGTCATGTACATCGGTGACCCAAGTTCATCCTGGAGGTAATAGTAGGTGTTTTCAGCTTTTGACATTGTTATTACGTTCTTGTCGTAGATGAAGCTTTCTGTCTCGCCGTTTACTGTTCTTTCAAGCATGTTGTAACAGTCTCTTGAAAGATCGCAGAGGTATTCTATCCTTTCTTCTGGTCTTGTAGATAATACTCTGAAGCCAAGGTCGTTGTACTGGTTCTCAAGCTCTCCCCTTTCAGAATCAACTACTTTAGACAGCATGTTTGTGGCATCGAAAGTAAAGGTCTTGCTTATAAAGCCGTCTACATACTCATTTGTCTGGTTACCACGCTTATCGTAATCGTAGGATCTTACTATCGCCTGACTGTTATTTAATTCCTTTGCTTCTATAAGTCTGTCAAGAGCATCTTACCTGTATAGGTTGTTCCATACGCAACAACACCATTAGCCAAAGAATTAAAAACATATCTTCCAACAGTACCAACGAAATATGTAACGGTTTCTGAAGCCACATTAGATACAAAACTCTCCGCACCACTTTCAACTTATTTTCTAGCGCCAGGAATTAAGCTTGTTAATGCAACATGGTGCTTGTTAACGCAAAAGTTTTATAAAAGGGGAACATGAATAATTTATAAAACATTTAAATAGTCACTCATATTTACTTTTTCCTTGAGAATAATGTCGGACATGCGCACCCCACAATTGCAATTAGTAAACCCACCGTAAATGTAATGATAGTCTTATATGATACTTCTTTCTCTGATATTGCTAAAAACATAACATAACAACCAAAGCACAAATAAGCGCAAGTTGATATAACCACTAATATTTTTTCTCTTATAGACAATTCTTTTCTTTCATCATCTGATTCGGAAATATATTCTCCTGAACTTTTTGGATGATAAACGATTCTGTTTTGGGCTTTTACAAATTCCTTCGGATTATCAGTTTTAACTTTGATTTTTATATAAACAATATAGCGAAGTAATTCATCAATATTTTCATATACCAACTCAAACATCAAATTCTTTCTATGCTTTTTTGTTTGCTCTTTATTATATATTTGGTCTTTTGATATAATTGTTGCTATTATGAAAAGAAAGTAATCTAAGCAATTTTATAATGTAACATAGTAACAATACGTAACAAAAAATAAGCCCACACCATAGAAATATAAATGATAGATATTAAGCAAAATATAAACATAATATTAGACGGAACAACATATCTAAATAGCAGATATGAAGGGGCAATTATAATTGATGAACCCATAGATAATATAGCCCCTAAAGGACCATTCGTCTTTTTAGAGGCCTTATTATTTTTTCCATGAATAAAACCAATATAACCTGCAAATGTCTGTAAAGGAATAGCAAACACCCAAATTAAAGTAGCATCAATCGAACTTGAAAGTTGTATTAGAATCATATTGTAGATTCCAATCACTATGATTGAAGATATAAACAATGCAATGCCTTTGTGAGAAGTCAGTTTTGATATCAACCACATAAGACTTATTATGCATGCCCCAAATAAAAAAACATAAATACTCAATTTGATATTTAAACCATCTGAATAAGCGACGACTAAATCGTATAAGCACATTGGCAATGACGAAACTATACATATTTTATAAAAAATGGTGTTTAATCTCTCTATCATCCCCATCCAAAGGCATCTCCAAGCCATCCTCCTATTTTTTTTGCACCTTCATCTAATAATTCTCCAGCTTTCTTTGCGCCTTCATAATATACATCTTTAATTTCTTGCCTAACAGTTTTTCCATTAGGAAGCTCATAATTAGCTGCCGCTGTCATGTCGATAGTTGCATCAGGTATAATTCTATCGTATGTCCTTTTCCAATATTATCAACGACTCCAATTCCAACATCAATTGCAATTATAATAGTACCAGGTTCAATAAACCTAACTCTCACATTCAACAAAAATACAAATACTATCTCTATACAGTTACTTCTCTTTTATATTACTATTTTTGCTCGATCGAATCCTGGTAATTATAAAAACCTGTTCTAGAATCGTTGTTACTAATAAAGCGATACTTATAAAATACAGTTCACCATTCCAACAA
>NZ_JAILQF010000318.1 GCF_024699075.1 Butyrivibrio sp. | reverse complement strand
GTATGTGTGTCATCATCTACAAATGCCTTAAGTTTTAGTATTAGTGTATCTGACATGGCTAGAAAAGTGTTGTACTTTGTCTGACATGCTGTAAAGTACTCTGTCAGCTTTTCAAGATCCCATGTGATTTCCCCGTTTCCTGTTGCCATTTATTGTCTCTCCCTTTCAATATTCAATATCTTTAATTATCTGAACTTGCACCTGATGTCCATTCATCATGCGTTTGTGTAAGATCTTCATCTGCTTCTGAGTCTATTTCAAGATATTCTTCCTTGATATCTGTCATGAGCGTTGTCAGCTGTGCTACTTCTGTTTCAAGATCTTTAAGTACAGCTACTACTCTCACATCATAATCCTGGTAATCCGGAACCACATCATTACTTGCAGCATAAGAATCCGGTTCCTCTGCATCTGCAGTTTCATCAATGATTTCTTTTCCCGTATCTTCTATTCCGCTTACAATAGTCTCATAAGTATCTACATCTATTTTGATTGGTTCTGTTGATCCTGCTCCATCCGGCATTCTTATATCCTCCTATAAATCGTAACTATATACTATAAATATATAATTTATTGTTTTTATATATCTACGCTTCCATTTTATTTATGAAGTAGTGGACGTAGTAGTTGTACTATTTACACTCTCACAGTTATCAAGCTCATTATTAAGTTCTGTAAGTCGATTTTTTTCTGTTTCAATCATCTCACTTACAACTTCAATAGCATTTGCAATATCGCCTTCAAGATCTGTTACTTCACCCTCATAATAACTAATATAACTGTTGGCTGTTCCATGTCTGATATCTGTATTGTTTTTATTAAAGCCCGCCCAATCGTTATTTTCTTCAAAATCATACTCATCGACAGGTGTTTTGACATTATCATTAAGGTCTGTATGATCTGTTGCCAACTGGTCCTTATATGCCTTAAGCTTTTCTAATATCGCTTCCAGTTCTTCTATCTTAGCTTCGCATGCGCTAATATCACTTTCTATCTCTGCTCTACTCCGTCCCATATCTTCCTCCATTTATAATAATTATTTATAGTCCCGAAATTGGCTGTGACACCAATTCCGGGTAAGTTCTAACCAGCTTGTAAATACATTATTACAGCTATTACTCTTATGAATAAGAAAGAGAACTTGATGCTGTCTGGTCGATTGTATCCATATTGCTAGCTGATACCTGAACATTGCTTCCAAGGATCTCAAGCTGCTCAACGTACTGTTTAAGATCGTTATAAAGATCATAAAAGGTATCATCAAGTGTTGTTGATGCTGCTCCGTCTGTATCATCTACAATTGTATCTACTACTGTCTTAGCTGTGTCGATGTATCCTTGCAGAGTCTCAGCAAAAGTTGATAATTGACTACCTGTAGATGATACTTCTTCTGTATTAGCGCGAATTGCGTCTGAACCGTAACTCATTTTGTTATCTCCTTTTCTTTAGTATTATTTCTAACATTGTTTTGATCAGCCTTCGCCGCCGTATGCTTTCGCACCTTCTGAGGCAGCTTCTTCATAGCCTTCCTTGGTTGTCTTAACCCATGAGCTTATTGCTCTCAAATTTTCTGACATATCAGCCATCTTTGTAGCTAAGTTATTAAGATAATCTGTAGCTGCTGTTGCTTCGATACCCTGCCAGTTTTCTTCCAGTGGTCCCTGTAATCCTGATACACTTGTTACAAGCTCATCCATGTTACCTGCGACAGTTTCAAGTGAAGTTACTTGAGTCTCAACATCTGAGACGTTCATTCCTACATATCCGCTAGTTTCTGCCATTTTTAGTTCCTCCTTTTAAACTTTTACTTTTCTTATTTATATAAATGCACGTATTTACGGCAAATATATCATTTTTATTATTTGTATATGATCACTTTCTATAGCCAAATTCCTCATCTGCGATCAGGATGGTGTCTCCATAATGGATCTCATTAGCCTGCCCCTGAGCTAATCGCTTTCCATTTAGAAATGTTCCGTTAGTAGAACCTAAGTCAGTAATGTATATTACTCCGTCTCTGGCTTCTATGACTGCATGCTGTCTGCTGATCGCACTATTATCTTTGATACACAGATCAACATGAAGACTGTCTTTACCAATTGTATATTTGGTCTTGTCTATAACATGATTCTCACCATTCTTACGTCTTAGCAGATTACCATAATATGTGAATCGCTTACTTTGAGGTGTTGCACTTCCAAGTACTGTCGTAGCATTACTGTCTCCGCCACCAAGAATTGATGTATCTGATGAACCTGTCATTCCTTGTGCTGCTACATTTGGTGTTCCCTTCACAATCTGATCTGCGTTAGGAATTACTGCTTTCTTTTTTTCAGGAAGATTATTATATCTTCCTGCACCATCAGGAATTTCTTCTTTAGGCTTTTTGTTTTTCTTCTCTTTGGGGACTTTTGGCTTCTTTTCCTTATTTTTGTTCAATATCATTACCAGAAGTACAATAATAACAAGGACTATTCCTACGCCAAGTCCGATCATTGCTATATATATCCATTTAGGTATTTCCTGATTGATTATCACTTTTTCTGTTGTCACGGTACTTGCTTTATTTGCTGCTGCCTGCCTTGATGCTTCTGCCGCTGCAGATGCCTCCATCGCTGCATTTTCTGCTTCTTCCTGCTCTATAAGATCAGTCGTTGTAATCTTACTATATGTGATTCCAAGAGCATCAAGTATTATGACAAGTTCTGCACTGTCAACTGAGCAGTAGTATCTTCCATCTTTCTTCTGCTCATTTATTCCTATTACATAACCTTTTTCGTTAAGGAGTGGTCCTCCACAGTTATTACCGGTTATAAGACAATCATGCTCTACAACATGAATATCATTATAGGTTTTGTTATTAGCTATACTTCCCGATGACATTGTTACATCATCCTGATCATACATTACGGTATTTCTGTCATACCTTACTGCAAACGGGAAGCCCAGCGCATATACTGTTTCTGTCGCTTTATAAGGCTTTTGGCTTTCAATTTCATCAGATGTAAGAATTGTAAGTGGGGTTCTGTTATACAGCGGCTGTGAAAGTTTTAGTATTGCAATATTTAGCTCAGGGCTTCTTGTAACTACAGTTGCTTCTATTGTTATATCGCCTTGTACAACTACCTGGGCTTTCAAGTCTATCTTGTCCCATTCATCCTCTTCTTCATCTACACCAATGGTAGCAAATGCATCATCTCTTGTTGGCTTTGTTGGTGCTACGACACTGTTTGTAGTAATAACATATTCACCATCCTCAGTATTTCCTATCAGAAATCCTGTACATCCAAGTATGATATGCTCTTTGCCAGCATCATCTGTATATATACTATTAACCTGTACTATTCCTTTGGTTGCATCTGCAACATTTTCGGTCATTGGTGCCGAAAGATCTATTTCTTCATCCTCAAGACTGCTACCAGTGCCTGAATCATTACTTACATCGCTGTCATCAGTTGTTGAAGCTTGTGTATCCGTAGCCTCTAAGGAACTTGCAGCCATAGATTCTACTGATGACTCTTCTACAGTAGCCGTGCTTTCTTGTACAGAAGAATCACTTTCAGAACTACTAAAGCCTTCAGCACTTGTCGCCTGCACAGGTGACATCATGATCATGCTACTTACTAAGACTGTCATAATTCCTGCAATAATTCTTTTACATATAGACTTGCTCATTTCCCGCTCCTTGAACTTGTTACAGTATATATAAATATCTCTGAATTTTTTCTCTCAAATGCTTTCGCTATTATACATATTTTTTTACTCTTGTGGGTGATTTTCCGACGAAACGACAAAAATATGCGACGAACTGCATATGCATTGTGTACAATGCAATTTTTCTTTGAATTTTATCCAAAAAACCTGATAAATTTTTGTTAAAATTTTAGATTTCTATATACGCAAAAACAGCGCCATTAACAGGTTATGCTAATTGGCGCTGCAAAACATAATTTTGACATCTACATCATAATATTTCTTTTTTATCTTTCAAATCTGAAGCTCTTCATGTCGAAGTTACTTCCCGGAAGGAATACGAAAGTAATAGTACCGTCACCTTCTATTCTGCTTATATCAAAAGTATACTCTGTGATATCATCTGAAGGCTCAACTTCCAGTATTTCTCTTGTGTTGATGCCATCCCCGTCGAATAGGATATGGATAGTATTTCTTTCATCTCTGGCTCTTCCGCAGATTGTTACTTTGGATGGCTTTTCATCACCAAAATTCATGTCCTTATATACCAGAGATACATTATTGCCTATTCCGGCTACCATATCTTTTCCTTTGGTATAGGTATCACCATAGATTTCATCAGCATCTATGGCAAGAAGGCTTTCAAATGCTCTCTTATTCTTTTTGAATTCAAAGCCCTTTAGATGGAGCTTGTCCCAGGTTTCAAAGCTCAGATTGCATACTCCTGTAAGCGGCTTTTTAAGCTTCCAGGTGACTTCCTGATATACATTCCACATAGGCGGCTTATCATAGATTTCATCGGCAAGCACTTCTCCATCTGACAATATTTGGATCCTGTTAGCTCCTCCATCAAGCGAGAATACAGGTATAGTGATCTCATCAGCGCTATCTTTTCCGAAGTCAAGCTTATCGTATGTGACAAGGGTTCGCTGGCCTCTTGCAGTTGCAACGCCTTTGTCATTACCATTGCCGACTTCTCCTTCAAAGCTTTCATACAGGCTTCCTGCTACAAAGCTGTATGGGTCAAGGAATGCTGCTCCAAGTCCTTTAGCTTCAAAATCCATATATGAGATGATCCTTGTCTTTCCACTTCCGTTATCAGAAAGTGCTCTTAGATAGAATCTTCCATCTCCCTTGGCTTTTATAACTGCTTCATTACCGGATACTTCAAGGTCTGCCAGATTGGATCTTACTCCAAATTCTGTTACTACCTGGAAGGTTATATCTTTATAGCTGGCGTTATCCGGCAATATTTTTGCGCAGACTTTTATTTCTTTTTGATCCTGATCAAAAAGGCTGCTGCCTTTTTCATTTATAAGTTCAATCTTCCTTACAGGGATTTCATCCTTTTGTCCCAGGACTATTTCTGTATCACCACTTGCCTGTGTTACTTCAAGAGGCTCGTAGCACACTATACTTTGAGTATCATAATTATCAGAATTGTCTCTGACTACATACCTTGTACCTTTTTCATTATCACCTACGCTCTTAAGTGTAAGTGTGGCTTCTTCAAGACCTCTGCTTTGTACAGCGATACTTATATCGCCTTCTTTATCAGTAGCTTCTATGATCGCAAGAAGCTTGCCTCCAAAGAGCCTTCTGCTTATTCCCTTATAGCTGTCAAGATCAGAGCTGTCGCCATTATCAAGTCCTACCAGTCTTCCTGCTCCTGTAACTTTTACATTTACTCTGTTCTGAGCATTTAATACCTGAACGCCATTTTTATCAAGGGCAGATATTTCTATAAAGGCAAGGTCTCTTGTATTAGCAATAAGCTTTATTTCTTTTTCCAAAGGATCTATAAAATTGTTGCCATATGACGGCTTAAGTTCGAGCTTTACTGCATCTTCAAAGCTTCTTATAACATCACTTGCACATACATTACCATCTTCATCAAGAGCCCTGGCTTCAACTATACCTTTTGTATATGGGACCTGAAGATTCCATTCTATCCTGCTTCCTGACCCGGGCTTATTGGATAACTCGCAGCTGCCCATGTTCTGGCCATTTATGTACAGCTCTGCCTTCGGTGCGTTAGATACTATCTTAAGATCTATAGTCTGACCTTCATTGAAGTCCCAGTAGGAAGGGCATATATGGATCATTGGAGCCTTTTTGTAGTCTGTCCATGCAGCCTGCCACTCATAATAAGCATCTTTGGCAAATCCCGCCGTATCTATCTGACCAAAGTATGAGTTCTTGGTATGATATGGAGTTGGCTCACCTATATAGTCATAACCTGTCCACAGGAACTGCCCCATTGAATATGGTGTGTCTCTGTCTACTCTGATACAGCTTTCTATACTTTTGGCACCCCAGCTTGTCTGGCTGTTACCAAGGCTTGAACACTGCTCATCATCATCAGAGAGAACACTTGCTGATGCCGGGAAATGATATATGCCCCTGCTCTGAACTATTGAAGATGTCTCACTTCCGTAGATAACCCAGTCAGGGTGAGCCTTATGGTGCTCTTCATAATACTTCTCAGCATAGTTATATCCTGCAATCTTCAGTATATCTGCGCACTTTCTTGCATTCTCCCAGGGCATGTAGTTAGATCCGATAGTAGGATATGCATTGCAGTTATGATCATATTTGCGGACAAGGTCAGAGAGTTCTTTGGTGATCCTTTGTCCGTCATCATCTGCATGGGTATCATAAATTTCATTACCTATACTAAAGAATGCGACACATGCATGGTTTCTGTCGCGGCGAACCCAGCTTGCCACATCTTTTTTATGATATTCGTCAAAAAATCTTGCGTAGTCATATGTTGTCTTTGGTTTTCTCCACATATCAAATGCTTCTGATATGAATATAAAGCCCATCTCATCAAGAAGATCAAGAACGTCACATGCTACCATGTTGTGGGTTCCGCGAAGGGCATTAACACCCATTTTCTTGAGCATGATCAGCTTTCTTCTCATTGCTTTTGAATTATAGGCACTTCCCAAAGCTCCCAGATCATGATGTTCACATACACCATTTAATTTAATATTATTGCCATTTATGATAAATCCTCTGTTCGGATCAAGTTCGATGCATCTAAATCCAGTTCTTGCCCTATATTCATCCTGTACCTGGCCATCAAGAACGAGCTCGACTTTTATGTTATAAAGATTAGGATCTTCAGGATCCCATGTCTTTGGAGCCTTAACCAGATATTCGTTTATATATCTGTATCTTTTAATTCCGCTTTCAAGGTCTTTGTAATCGCAGTCAGGAGCATCTGTAAGAGTGCAATTATCACCGGTTTCCAGCTGTTCATACGATACGCCGTCAATGACCGCTTTTATCACCGCTTCCTGTGCTCTTGTTCCGCATACTTCTGACTCTACTCTAAGGACGAAGTCATCTCCCTGCGGTCTTGATGATATATAAACTCCATCATTAGCAAGACAGGTTTCACCAGTAATATTGAGCCATACATCTCTGTATATACCGGCACCCGAGTACCACCTTGTGTTGGGGTTTTGATATCTTGTTGATACAGTTATATTATTGGTTCCTGTGACCAGATACTGTGTTATTTCGAAGGTAAAAGAAGAATAGCCATACTTCCATATCCATGCACTTTGTCCGTTCACATAGACTTCGCTGTCCATGTATACTCCTTCGAAAGTGATAAAACATCTTTTTGAAGATTCCTGATCATATTCAAAATCCTTGGAATACCATCCCATACCATCTCTATAAAGGTCTGTACTGTCATATATAAGATAGTCATGAGGTATCTCAACTTTCTTAAAGTTTCCTTTTAATTTTTGAATATCTTCATATGAGGTACCAAGATCAGTTTCAAGGAATTTCCATCCTCCGTCGAATAAATATCTCATCTTTCTGCCTTTCTTTATCTGCTGTTATCTGACATGCTCCCATGGTCAATACCCGGGGTTTTCGTTGCAAATTTAAACACAATCCTTTATATGATAGTACAAAAAAACAAAGAGTTGAACAGTCAACTCTTTGTTTTTACTGATTTTTATTCTTTTGTCTTAGGTAGTTTTTTCTTACGATACAGATATATACCTGCTGCTGATGTACCGGAAACTCCTATAAATCCTCCTGCTACTGCTGCCCATACCTTAAATGGATCCGGCTTTGGATTAGGTACAACAGAATCTATTTCTTTAATTAGTGGAGCTTTTTCATCTTCTATTAACTCCTTAGCATTTGAAGCTACCAGAATATTGTTATAATCAAGCTCTGACTGATTACCTGCAACGTCTGTTGTGAGGATCATTACATTCTGTCTTTCTTCCAGTCCGGGAATGGTTACTGTTAAGTTTCCACCATTATTATCAATATCTTCTCCTGTAAATGAAACCAGCTCACTAAGTTCACTCTGTCCTGTATATACTACAAGGCTTTCGATTCCCATGTTGTCGGTTACATTTATGATGAAATCATGTTCCTCTTCCTCGTATACTCCTTCTTCCTTAATGCCGGAAGTTACTACGGAAGGTGCTGTAGTATCAACTGCAAACTCGATCTCTTTTTCCGCAGAACGGTTATCCTGAGTATTGGTAGCTCTATCCTTGGAATATACCATTACGGAATAGTTGCCGTCTTTTTTGAAGTTGTCTTCATTAAGTGTATAGGTCATTGACTTCCATGACTTATCATCACCTTCAGTAGTTACTGTGTAGTCTCTTCCTTCGCGGAGTACTTCACTGTCTCCGTCTCTGTCTACTGAAACCTCTTTATAAGTCAGGCTGTCTACGTTGATCTCTGTAATGCTTACTTCTACAGGCTCATTGGTGTAGTACTTGTCAGTAAGCTCCTGTGTGCTTTGACTTATGACATATACAGAACCATATCTATTAACAGAGAATACAAGTTCGTCTTCTGTTACATTACCTGCCATATCTGTGATACTAACGCTAAGTGTATACAGATCATCTGTCTCTTTGTTATAAGCAAAGTCGCTATAAGAGATGGTTACAGTGTCTGTTGTTACAGTCTGAACATTGTCCTGAGAGACTTCGCCGTGATTAGCTCCTGTTAATGTAACAACTGATGCGCTCTGATCAATGTTAACATCCTTATAGATAAGGACTGGAGCAACTTCTGAGTTATTAGCAGAATAGTTCTCAACTCCGCTAAATGTTATATCAGGCGCTGTCATATCAATAACGAATATATCACTTGTATATATCTCGGATTTATTGCCTGCAAGGTCAGTTACTGTGATCGTGTATCCATATTTACCATCTGTGTCAAAAGACATTGAAGAAGTATACACATCCTTACTTGCATTCGCTTTAAACGCTGCATTCTTTGGAAGTGCAGACATAGCCACATCATTGTCTGATGGCTGGATATCTATTACTACAAGACTTTCATCAAAAGACTTTTCATCAATCTGAATAGTTGCTGTTCTTGATGCATTGTAATAGAATCCGTTCCTTACATCATCATTGTCATAGGTTACTGTAACTACCGGTGCTGTAGTGTCAATTATGAACAGGCTTATTGTATATGTCTCAGACTCATTGCCTGCCTTATCAGTTGTCTTAAATGTAAAGTCGTATCGTCCGTCATTGTTAAAAGAAACTGTCTTTACATATGTCTGATCGCCGCTTGTGTTCCAGTCTCCTTCAGAAGGAGCGTTATCAGGTGCATTAATATTGAGCTCACATTTGCTGCTGTCAAAAGTATAGTCCTTAACAGTGATAGTAGCTGTTCTTGATGCATTGTAATAAATCTCATTCATTGGAGAGTTATTATCAAAAGTAATTGTTACAACAGGTGTAGTGCGGTCAATAGTGAATCCTTTACCTGTATATGTATCAGATACGTTTTGAGCTCTATCAGTTGCCTTTGCAGTAAGCGCATATTCGCCGTCTTCTGTAAGCTCAACTTCTGCTGTCCATATGTCTGAGCCTTCACTATTGGTCCATGTAGAAACAGGAATATTTACGCTTGTTCCATCTGCCTTGGTTCCTGTTATTACAGCCTCTATGCCATCCTGCAGAAGATGCTTATCTTCAATCTTGAGACTTACTATAACAGTTTCATTATAGTAGCTCTGATCCTTGCCCTGAGGAGTAACGCTTGATCCGCCTGATGTATAAGTTACAGTGATCACAGGTGCGATTGTATCTACTACAAAATAAGGTCCATCAACAGTATCTGCTGCGTTACCGCTCATATCTTCAGCATCTGCGCTAAAGAAGTAATCACCGTCTCCTGTACTTGAAAATGTATATTCTGTAACTGCTCCAAGCTCATTATTAACTTCATCAGGCTGTGAGAGAGAAGCTTTCATATATCCTGACTTCTCGCTGAGCTTTACTTCTTTTATATATCTTTCTGTTACAGCAAGCTTACCTGTAACATCGTGGTTGTAGAAATATGTTGTACTTGCAAGATCTGTGGCGTATCCTTCTGAAAGACTCTCGCCATCAAGCTCAGTGAAGTTTATAACAGGCTTTACGTTGTCTATTACATAACTTACCGGTTCAACCTTGCCTTCATTAACAAGAGTTACATTACCGGCTGCGTCTATAAGCTTTACATTAGCTATATATACAGGTCCTTCATTATTGCTTATGCCAGGAAGATCAATACGGATATCTTCACATTCATCTGTATCGCCGTCAGTAATAGCCACTTCACATGGCATACCATCACCATCAAGTGGATACTCATCGTTATATAATACGTATGAAAGTTTTACTATTCCTGATGCAGCTACTTCTTCGTTTTCTTCTGAATCCTCAGAACCTGTAGATATTGGAGGATCATAGCTTTCTGACGTATCTATTTTAAGTGTAAGGCCGGCTGTAGAATATACAATCTTCTCTTCTGATCCGCCAAAACTGTATTCTCCTGTTACTCCATCATCGCTTTCATAATTAACCTTTATATTCTGAGCAACAGGGCTTGTGCTATCGATCTTTACATAATAGTAGCCGTTTCTTCCTTCTGAATCAGTCTTATTATTTATTCCGTTAACTACGCAGTTTACAAAACGGTCACCCTCAGATGAAAGTTTATATATTCCATACTGGTCTTTATCATTTGGAAGATTAAATGTTACTGTAAATGTTGTCTTTAGACATCTGTATGTGGTATCAACATCTCCTTTTATTTCTTCTCCGTCAACTTCATTACCATCCTCATCAATCTGGATAAGAGAAATATTTATTTCGTCTGTATCAGAAATAATTGAAACATATGAAGTAAATTCTATAGTCAAAGAAACCTCTGGATCATCAACGCCCTGAAGTGATATCCATGGGTCATCACTATAAGCAGATGTTTTATTATTACCTGCTGACAGAATACGATTATAATTTGTAACATAGTTAACAGTAGTGCTTTCTTCATTACCACTGTTATAATAATTCTGTTCTACAGAGATTTTGTAGAATACCTTTTGACCATCTTCTGTAGTTGCATCATCACTATTGTATGAATCACTATGATCTTTTTGATCTTCTGCTGTTATTGATACTACCTGATAAGCACCCACTTCATCTGGGAATGTATATGTATAATATCCATTTCCAGTATGCTCCATAGTGCATGACTTTTGTGTATTGCTTGTTAGATCAATATATGTGATTGTGACTGTAACATCTTTTACTGCATCATATGTTACTGTCTCTGTAGTTGATGAAGCTGCGGTCGAAGCCTGATCAGAACTTACTTTTTTATCTCCCTGATACCATACATGTGCAGATATAGTAACAGCATCTCTGGTTCTTAATACGCTGTCTTTATCATATCTGTAATCATCACCCTCTTTAGCGCCATTAGCATATTTAAGCTCAACCTCAGATATATTTAAGGATAAATTGGCTAATTCTCTTTTAGAACTAAGTACCCTTGGCTTATCATCTGTTGATGCTGTAGATGCTGCATCTGATGAGCTCTCTGTTGATGCTGTTGATGCTTCATTTGATGAGCTTTCTGTTGATGCTGAATTTGATACATCTGATGAGTTTTCTGCTGATGCTGAAGATGCTGCTTCTGATGATCCATCTGCAGATGATGATCCTGTCGAACCTTCTGTTCCTGCATCAATTGTAGAATCTGTGTCTGCATTATCTGATAATGAATTTGTCTCCGGATTGCTATCTTCCAGTAATCCTCCGGCATCGGCATTATTTGGAGTAGTATCACCGCCTTCATCATTATTAGAATCAATATTTTCAGATATTGTAGGTTCGTCAGTCCCTTGATCTCCCCCGGTTTCTGCAAGTGACTGTATCTTACTCATGCCAATTACTATAAAGCATGCAGTAAGAAGAGCTGTAACTCTCATAAACAAGTTACCTTTTTTACTATGAAACACTTTTTTATCCTCCTTGAATAACCCTCTCTATAAGCATCCGCTTCCAAGTGATATTTATATGTCACTCGGCTTTCAGGCACAAAAAAAGCTGCAAAGATCCATCTTTGCAGCTAAACCATCTTGTTACTATTTGTAATTCCTGTTACTAAAATTGGTTACACCAAAAAACTTCGATTACTTACTTATCAAGATTTACAGCTTTGCGTCCGCCCGTCACCGAAAAGCGTTTGCCCATAAAAATACTAAATTAAATCTTGAATAATAATATATTATTGTTTCTTTTTCGTCAATACATTTATGAGAATTAACGAATATTCGAACATCCCTGTTCTCCGTATATACTGCCGTTAGGAATTTTGAATTCCCTTAAACTTCAAATATTTTACCTTTTTTGTTTCCATGGGTGTACGTTTTTTCGTTGCAAAACAATTTTCATCAGACTATATATTTCTTTCACTTACATAATCTGATAACGTTCCAGCTTCTTGCAGGAAGAAGGCTTGTAAGTGCTCCGTTATCGAACTTTGTACCATTATAGGATACAGGAGCTACATTATCAGGATTCTCTTCTGTATTAATAGCCTTAAGATCTTCATGTGTGAGCATGATATGCTCCTTGACCTTATAATCAGCGAACTGACGAAGATCTGCACTAAGCTCGAAATCATTCTCAAGATCCTTGTTAACAGCGAAGATAGTAACTGTCTCGTTCTCCTCATCCTTTACAACAACACTGTCAATATAAGGTGCATCGCCGTGCTTGGATTCATATGTAGGAGTCTTTACTACAGATGTAAGAACTGTACCTCTTCCATAGTTACTTGCATGCATGTAAGGATAGAAGATTGTCTGCTTCCATGCTCCTGTGTCTGATGTCATGATTGGTGCTATTACGTTTACAAGCTGTGCAAGACATGCGATCTTAACTCTGTCAGCATGGCGCAGGAGAGTGATGAGCATACTTCCTACAAGGAGTGCATCTTCAAAGTTGTAGATATCTTCAAGCTGATGAGGATGCTCGATCCACTTCTCAAGCTTCTTGTCCTGCTCGTTGGAGTGATACCATACATTCCACTCGTCAAATGAAAGGTTGATCTTCTTTTTGGACTTCTTTATAGCCTTTACATAATCACATACAGATACAACGGCACTGATGAAATTGTCCATGTTAACAGAAGATGCCAGGAAATCAGGTGTGTTGTTATCCTGGTTGCCATAATATGTATGAAGTGAGAGATAATCGATTGTATCGTAGCTCTCTTCAAGTACTGTTGCTTCCCACTTGCCAAATGTAGGCATACCCATATTTGAGCTTCCGCATGCTACAAGTTCAATAGAAGGATCGATCCACTTCATGAGCTTACCTGCTTCATTGGCAATACGTCCGTACTCGTAAGCTGTCTTGTGGCCCATCTGCCATGGTCCGTCCATCTCGTTACCAAGGCACCATAACTTGATATCGAATGGCTCCTCAGCTCCATTTTTGCGACGCATATCAGAATACAGGGTATTCTTCTTGATATTACAATATTCAATAACATTCTTGGCATCTTCGATTCCACGTGTACCAAGGTTTATTGCATACATTGTCTCTGTTCCGGCCTTCTTGGACCAGTTCATGAATTCGTGAAGTCCGAACTCGTTGGTCTCAACTACACCCCATGCAGGCTCGATGCGGTGAGGACGCTGATCTACTGGTCCTACGCTGTCTTCCCAGTGAAAATCAGATACGAAGTTTCCACCCGGATATCTTACGATCGGCACTCCGATCTCTTTGATAAGTTTAATTGTATCTTCACGAAGTCCGTCTTTATCAGCGAACTTGTTACCCGGCTGGTATATTCCCTCATATACAGCGCGTCCGAGATGCTCGATAAAAGAGCCATAGATTCTCTTATCAACTTCGCCGACTTCAATGTTCCTGTCGACAAAAAGTGTTGCCTTTTTAACTTCTTTACTCATTTGAACCTCCCAGTCTTTCCAAAAACTGCTTATTGTATAACGTTAAGGTTATTCTAAAATATTTTAGGATAAAAATATAGTCATTTTTTGTCCTCTTTATCTCAAAAATAATCATTTTTAATCCTTTAATGTTTGTGATAGTATAGATTCATGGTTTTTAATTCATTTGGGTTTATCTTCATATTTTTGCCACTGCTTCTTGCAGGATGGAACCTGTTGCTCAATCTGGGACACAGGCGACTTGCTATACTCTTTATTACTGTAATGAGTGCGGTGCTTTATGGTATGTTCAACTGGAAGTATCTTCTTATAATAGGTATTTCCATGGCTGTGACATATCTTTTTTCCTATATTATTAAGATCAAAAAGAGTCTGTCAAAGCTTATCACCTTTATCGCGGTAGTGTTCCATGTCGCGGTTCTTGGCTACTTCAAATATACGGATTTTCTTGTGGAAAATATAAATGCCGCTTTTAAGACGGATCTGACTTTTACGGCTATTTTGCTTCCTGTTGGTATAAGCTTTTACACCTTTTCCCAGATTGCATTTGTAATAGACAGATACAGGGGCGATATCGAGCATTATGACTTTTTGAGTTATGCCTTCTATATTCTGTACTTCCCCAAGATCATGCAGGGTCCTATCGCCTTCCCTAAAGAGATCATCGATCAGACAAGGGATATCGATAAGCTCAAATTTGACTCTGACAGATATGCCCGGGGTATTATTCTTTTTATCATAGGTCTTTCCAAGAAGGTCCTGATGGCGGATACTATTTCGCTTATTGTCACTTACACCTACACTCAGGCCTATTACCTTGATACTTTATGTGTTGTGATCGCCGGTATCGCTACGGCTCTTAATATTTATTTTGACTTCTCCGGATACTGCGACATGGCGGATGGTATTTCAAGGATGCTTGGTATTGAACTTCCTTTGAACTTCAATTCGCCCTTTAAGGCTTCAAGTGTGCAGGAGCTGTGGCAGCGATGGCACATAACACTTTCAAGATTCCTTACAAGATATGTTTATTTTCCTCTTGGCGGAAGCAGGGTAGGAGTAGTAAGAACTGTTTTTAACATTCTTCTTATATTCTTTATTTCCGGGCTTTGGCATGGGGCTGGCTGGAACTATGTTGTATGGGGCCTTGTTAATGGCGTCCTTGTTATTTTTGATCATTTCCATAAGAAAAAGATCCTTCCTGCCAAGGTTAGAGTTGTACTGACTTTCCTCTTTTTCTCCTTCAGCGTTATTATCTTCCAGGCGCCAAGCCTTAATATCGCAGGGGTTATGATAGGGAAGTTGTCCTTCTTTACTTTCCCGGGATTTTTGTACAGAACAGCTTCAAACCTGACTTTATCTGAATTGTACGTGGTAGAAGAGGCTTTGCAGCTTCTTGCCCCTTCAATGCTTAATATTTACTATCTGGTGCTTATGATTATCATCCTTGCATTTTCTCTTTATCTTATGACAAGGCCTAATGCCAGAGAGATAGCAGACAGCAGTACCTTTAAAAAGAGTCAGATCGTGATGCTTTCAATACTGGCAGTACTTTCAATATTGTCACTGTCCAACGTTCAGACTTTTATTTATTTTACTTTCTGATCTACTAAAAGATCACAACTGTTCAGTGTTCAGACTTATATATACTTTAAGTTCTGACTGTAGTAACTGATCACAAATATCATTTGGTGAGGAATTTATGAATACACCTAAGATGTTTATCCAAAAAATACTTATCGGCATTATTGCACTTCTTTTAGTATGTGCTCTTGTCGTTGTCATATTCGATCCTTTCTATCATTACCATGGTCCTATCTTTGGTATGACTCCTGTTCTTACTGATAAGGAGTATCAGTGCGTTGGCACTCTTAGAAATTTTGATTACCAGGGACTTATTGTCGGATCCTCTGTTGCAGAGAACAATAACAACAGCTGGTATGAAGAGGATTTTGGCTGCGATACTGTCATAAAGGCTATCCGTTCTTATGGCGCAACTGCCGATCTTTGCTACCTTTTGGATGTTGCCTTTGAAGAGCATGATCCTGAATATGTCTTTTATTCAATAGATACGACTTCTCTGTCGGCATCTCCTGAGCCTACCTATGAGACAACCGGATCGCCTACATACCTTTATGATAAAAATCCTTTCAATGACTATACATATCTTTGGAACAAGGATGTTCTTTTCAAAAAGATTCCTTATATGCTGGTACAGTCTCTGTTTGCAGGTTATGACGACAATCTGTCCTATAACTGGGAAGAGGGTAAGGTATTCTCCGAAGAGGCCATGCTCAGCCATTATGCAAGATCATCTACTATATCTGAGATGAAAAAAGAGGATGCGTACATAGATAATCTTACAGCTAACATAAATCTTCTTACTACTGAGGTTGAGAATCATCCGGATACGAACTTCAAGTTCTTCTTCCCGGCTTATTCGATCCTCTTCTGGGACAGCGCTTACAGATCCGGCGACTCGGATGCTTATCTGTATAATGAAAAGATGGCTATAAAGGCTCTCTTACAATATGACAATGTTGAAGTTTACTATTTTAAGGATAATGAAGAGATAACTTCCAACCTTAACAACTATATGGATACTCTTCACTTTACTTCTGAGATCAATCATTATATGGAAGAGCAGATGGCAGCGGGAGAGTGCAGGGTTACTGAAGATACTGTAGATGCACTGTTTGAATCCATGCACGAATACGTAGATAAGATAGAGAACGAACTGGTCAAGTACTACGAAGATAACGACATGTTCCTGTATGATGTGGCGTTTTAACCAGTTCAAACTTCGCACATATAAATGCTTGATTTTCCTTACAATTTGAATATCTTGGGCAAAAAAATCCATGGTGACGAATCACCATGGATTTTCTATGTCTTATTTTAATATCTTTGATCGATCAAAGTGTGTGTCCGCAGTTCTGGCAGAACTTCTCGCCTTCGTTATAAGGTGTTCCGCACTGTGGGCACATATGTACAGGTGCTGCTTCTTCTACAGGAGCTTCAGCTGCTGGTGCCTCTGCTGCAGGTGCTTCCTGATTAAGTGGTGTTCCACAATACTGACAGAACTTATCTCCAGGTGTGTTCTCCTTACCACAGCTTGGGCATGGATTTACAGGCTGGATCTGAGGTACAGGCATCTTGCTTCCACAATTAGGGCAAAATGCTGTTCCCTTTGCTACAGCGCTTCCACAGTTAGGGCAGATCTGCTCGTTACGAAGATCCTGAAGCTGCTTGTTGAGTGAATCAATCTTTTCATCGATGCTGTCCATATCAGCGATTACTGCATCATAATCCGGTTCTGCACTGCCAGGATTCTTTTTATAGTTGTATAACAGCTGACCAAGCTTTACGATATCTGCTTCTTTCTGCTGCTGTGCAGCCTTGATATCCTGATTGAGTTTGTTGGTCTCCATAAGGTCATTAGCCTTCTGGTTAACTGTTGCTGCTCCTTTTGAAATGCTGTCCCCGAGTTTTTCAAAGAAATTTGCCATTAGTTCTTCCTCCTGAAATTAAAACTTCCAATATTTATATTTTATAAATAATTGCTATTGAGATTATAGCATATAGATTTAACATGTGTTGTGTTTTTTTGACGAATTAACAGTTTTATTTCGCGAACTGCACAAATTTAACCAAAATCATGTAAACTCACCATCAACTAAAGGCAGTCGTTTACGCCTTCCTTAAGCTGCTTTACAAAGTCTGATACATAAGGAACGCAGTCCTTGCCGTATTGACCTACGATCTTAACGATTGCTGATCCAACTATTGCACCGTCTGACTTTGCTGCCATTTCCTGCGCCTGCTTGGGTGTGGATATTCCAAAGCCGACAGCAGTAGGTATGTCAGATACTTCTCTTACTGCAGCTACCATATCTGCTATGTCTGTTGAGAATTCTTCTCTTACGCCTGTAACACCAAGTGATGATACAACGTATAGGAAGCCCTTTGCATCCTTGGCTATCATCTTGATCCTTCCCTCTGATGTTGGTGCTATAAGGGAGATCATAGATATTCCATATTTATCTGCAACGTCTTCGAATTCTGCCTTTTCTTCATAAGGGATGTCCGGTACTATTACGCCCAGCATTCCGCTTTCAACGCAGCGCTTCATGAATTTCTCTTTTCCATAAGCAAAAATAGCATTTGCATATGTCAAAAATACCATAGGAACTTTAACGCTTCCTTCTTCATGCAGCTCTTTTAACATATCGAAAAGCTTATCTGTTGTAACGCCTGCAGCAAGGGCTCTTTCATCTGCTTCCTGAATTACAGGGCCTTCTGCGATGGGATCTGAGAATGGGATTCCGATTTCTATAAGATCGCTTCCTGCATCCTGAAGTGCTATTATAAGCTTTTTGGTTGTATCAAGGTCGGGGTCGCCGCCTGTTATAAATGGAATAAATGCCTTACCATTCTTGAAGGCATCTGCTATCTTAATCTCTGACATTTTAGTCCTCCCTTAATCCTGAAGATTCTCGCCGCGATAACGTGCAATTGCTGCAACGTCCTTGTCTCCGCGTCCTGAAAGGTTGATGACCATGATCTTGTCCTTGCTCATGGTAGGTGCAAGCTTCATGGCATAAGCAACTGCATGTGAGCTCTCTATTGCAGGGATGATTCCTTCTGTTCTTGAGAGATATTCAAATGCCTGAACAGCCTCTTCATCAGTAATTGCAACGTATTTAGCTCTTCCTATATCTGCAAGATATGCGTGCTCCGGGCCAACTCCGGGATAATCGAGACCCGCTGAGATTGAATATACCGGTGCGATCTGTCCATCATCATTCTGGCAAAAAAGTGACTTCATTCCATGGAAGATTCCGAGCTTACCTGTAGCCATTGTAGCTGCTGTTCTTTCTGTATCAGCACCTTCACCTGCTGCCTCACAGCCTATAAGCTCTACTTCTTTATCTTCGATGAAATCATAGAAAGCTCCGATAGCATTTGATCCTCCACCTACGCAGGCAAGAACCGCATCGGGAAGCCTTCCCTCTTTTTCCAACATCTGAGCCTTTATCTCTTTGGAGATGACTGCCTGAAAATCACGAACGATGGTCGGGAATGGATATGGTCCCATAACTGAACCCAGAACATAGTGAGTATCCGCTACGCGTGTGCTCCATTCCTTCATTGCTGCGTTAACTGCGTCCTTTAAAGTTCCTGTTCCTGATTCAACAGCATTGACTTTGGCTCCAAGGAGTTTCATTCTGTATACGTTAAGGGCCTGTCTTTCTGTATCGAGCTTGCCCATGAATATCTCACATTCAAGTCCCATCAGTGCTGCAACAGTAGCAGTAGCAACGCCGTGCTGACCTGCACCTGTCTCTGCTATGACCCTTGTCTTGCCCATGCGCTTTGCAAGAAGACACTGTCCAAGTACGTTGTTGATCTTATGTGCACCTGTGTGATTAAGGTCTTCACGCTTAAGGTAGATCTTGGCTCCACCAAGATCCTGTGTCATCTTCTTGGCTTCATATAAAAGAGAGGGACGTCCTGCGTAGTTATTTAACAGATCTGTAAGTTCTGCATTGAACTGCGGGTCATCCTTATATTTGTTATAGGCTTCTTCCAGCTCATTGATTGCATTCATGAGTGTCTCAGGAACGTACTGGCCACCAAATTGTCCGAACCTGCCTTTTGTTTCCATATTAGTTAATTCCTTTCTTAATATATTGATTGCATAGCTTACACAAGCTGTGACTATTGCCTGTAAATTTACACAAGTTGTGATTTCAGTATTTAAGTTTATACAAACTGTGATTGCGGTCTTTAAGTTTATACAAACTGTGATTGCGGTCTGTAGGCTTCCATAACCCTCATCAGCTTTTCAACTTTCTTCCAGTCCTTGTGTCCATCGGTTTCTACAGATGTTGATACATCAACTGCATATGGTCTTGACTGGGCAAGTGCCTGCGTAATGTTATCAGCAGAAAGCCCCCCTGCAAGAAAATACGGTTTATTTAGCTTTGGTATCATTGACAGATCAAATCTTGTTCCGGTTCCTCCCGGGAGATTCTCTTTATAGTTATCTAAAAGAAGCATATCTACAGGAAGATTTTCAGCGTCTTCAAATTCAGATCCATCCTTGACTCTTATGGCTTTCATTATAGGAGCGCCCTGACCGAATTCATCATAGTGCCTTTTCTTGTCAGGTCTGGATGCTGCGATCTTGTCCCTTAGCTGTCTTATATATTCTGCATCTTCGTGTCCGTGCAGCTGGATTATCTGGATTATGGCACTGTTATACAATTCTACAATGTGATCCATGTCATCATCTACAAATACTCCGACAGTGGGAATTGAGATATCCAGTGTATTTCTAAGCTCCCCAGCCATCTGATCTGTCAGATAATGTCTTGTCTTTGCAAAAACAAGTCCGCAGTAATCCGGCTTGAACCCGTTCATTATTACGCAGTCTTCTTTGGTCATAAGTCCGCAGATTTTAATCTTAACCATAGCTTGTCCTCTTATATTTCTTTTGATTGCTATTTATATTCCTTTAAGGATTGTAACATTCCAGTCTTTTCCTTTAAGCCTCTATATCATTTTGTCTACTTCTTTAAGACTTTGAATCATTTCCTGTCTACATTTTTAAGCCTTTGTATCATTCCTGTCTTATCATTTGAGCGCATCATTGTCTCTCCGATAAGTACTGCATTAACACCGGCTTCCTTAAGTTTTACCATATCTTCTTCAGTCTTTATGCCGCTTTCTGCTACAAATATCTTGTCAGATGGGACCAGACTTCTGAGTCTTATGCTATTGCCAAGGTCAACAGTAAAGTCTTTTAAATTCCTGTTATTGACTCCTATGATCTGTGCTCCAATCTTAAGGGCTCTTAATACTTCTTCCTCATCATGGGCTTCAACTATTACAGATAGACCAAGTGATGTCGCAAGTTCATGAAAAGCTCTAAGATCGTTGTCATCAAGTATGGCACATATTAAGAGTATAGCAGATGCTCCATATACTTTGGCCTGATATATCATATATTCATCTATTGTAAAATCCTTACGTAGAAGGGGAGTAGTAACTCCCGCTTCCAGTATATCTTTTATATAATTTATATTACCTTTGAAATAGTCAGGTTCTGTCAGTACTGAAATTGCATCAGCGCCTATCCTTTCATATTCTCTGGCTATATCTGTATATGGGAAGTTCTCTGCTATAACTCCCTTGGACGGAGATGCTTTTTTTACCTCACAGATAAAATGAATACCCGGGCCTTCAAGAGCCTTCTGAAATCTGAAATCTCCGGCTGCGCCTGCGTCCTTAGCGCTTTTTGCTATTTCAAGCCTTCTGATTTCAAGGGCCTTTTCTTTCATCTGTTCTCTAGTTATTATATTCATTTCTGCTGCCAGACGCTTCTTGGTAGCAGCTACAAGATCATCAAGTATCATACCTGTCTCCGTAACTTATGTTGTGCGATTTACTGCATAATCATTGTTATTTCTGTAGTTTGAGCTGCGCTTTATTCTGCATGATTATCGTTGTCTTTGTAGTTTGATCTGCACTTTAATTTGCATGATCATCGTTGTCTTTGTAGTTTGAGCTGCACTTTACTCTGCATGATCATCGTTATTTCTGTAGTTTGAGCTGCGCTTTACTCTGCATATTTGTTTGTTGCCTCTACAAACTTGTTAAGTGTTTCAAGGGCTTTGCCTGAATCTATGGTCTCTCTTGCCTTAGTTACTGCATCTGCCATGGAGATTCCATCTATTCCAAGATAGATTGCAAGAGCTGCATTAAGTATTACATCATTTCTCTTAGGTCCCTGTTCCTTGCCTGAAAGGATATCGCGTGTGATCTGTGCGTTTTCTTCAGGTGTTCCACCGATGAGATCTTCAAGCTTGCAAAGCTTAAGACCGAATACTTCTGGTGAAAGCTCGTATGTGTGAAGATTGCCTTCACGGATCTCACATACTGTTGTAGGACCTGTAAGTGTTACTTCATCAATTCCGTCGCTTCCGCAAACTACAACGCCTCTTGTAACTCCAAGATTTGAAAGAACCTGTGCAAGCGGCTCAACAAGCTTTTGATCATATACACCCATTACCTGCATCTTGGCTGCTGCCGGATTGGTAAGAGGTCCAAGGATGTTGAATATTGTTCTGATACCAAGCTCCTTACGAACAGGTGCTGCATATTTCATGGAAGAGTGGTACTTCTGTGCGAAGAGGAAGCATATTCCTGCTTCATCAAGAACCTTCATCATCTGATCAGGCTCAAGTGTTATTGTTGCTCCAAGCTTTTCAAGGACATCTGCTGCACCTGACTTTGAAGATACACTTCTGTTGCCGTGCTTAGCTACAGGCACACCTGCTGCCGCAATTACGAAAGCAGAAGTAGTAGATATATTGAAGGTTCCAACAAGATCTCCACCTGTACCTACGATCTCCATAACTTCTGTGCTTGGCTGAACCCTGATTCCTTTTTCTCTCATTACATTGGCACACGCTGTTATCTCAGTTACTGTTTCACCCTTCATGCGAAGTGCTGTAATGAATGCTGCTATCTGTGCCGCGGTTGCTGTTCCATCGAACATCTCACTCATTGCAGCTTTTGCTGTCTGCTCGTCAAGATCTTTACCTGCTACTACCTGTGCGATTGCTTCTCTAATCATTTCTTTTCCTCCGTTTTGATGATGTTAATAATGTGCTCATACAGTCCGCTTTATATAAGCCTTCTAGTATGGCGGTAAGAAATTTTGAAGCATTAGCTTTTGATCAGATTCTTATACCTGTAATAAAAAAAGCCTCTGCCTCAGTTACTTTAACTGGGACAAAGGCTTTGAATATACATTCATCGCTTCTGCGGTACCACCCATTTTGGCGTGTGATCTTTATGTCACATACCCACTCTTTTCAGATACTTTGTATCGTCTCGAACAACATATCTGCCTGGCTGATAACGGTTCAGGTTCCCGTCAGCACCTACTCGGAAGTCCCTTTCAGGCTGCCCTCACAGGTCCATTCGGTATTTCGTCATTACTGTCTCACACCAACCGACAGCTCTCTGCAAACAACATCCACACTTACTCGTCCTGTTCAACGGTTTAGCTAATTATTTTTGCTTTAATGAAATAAAGTATAAATTCTAGAATAATAAAAGTCAATCAAATTTGCTATTTTATTTCAAATGATTAAATTCGCTACACCGTATATTAATTTCATCTTGTGTTTGTTGCATTATTATCATCATACAAGCAGGCTTAAATCATGCCTTGACTCATACCTTAAATCTTGTCTTAACTCATGCCTTAGATCTTGTCTTAGCTCATGCCTTAGATCTTGTCTTAGCTCATGCCTTAGATCTTGCTTTAGCTCATGTCTTAATTCTTGTCTATATCATATTCTTCATGTTCTTAAGGCTTTGGTCCGTTTCCTTGATCATGTCTTCAAGTCTGTAGCCCTTACTGTATTCGAACTGACTTATCACGAACATAAGATGAATTGTATAAGGCTTATCCTGCTCGGCCATAAGCCTTGCATTCTGCTGCTGCATCGATGCCCTGAGATTATCGATTTTATCCTTTTTGTCCGTTATCAGCATTACTGCAAATTCGTTACCCCTTATCCTGCCAATGACTGCCTGCTCGCCGAATACATTGTGAAGTACAACTGCAGTTCTTTTCACAGCAAGATTACCTTCCTGCCTTCCATACAGATCATTGATGATCCTTATCGTATCAAGATCGACGTAGGAGATGAGAGCGTAGGTTCCATCGACATATTCTTTTTGCATATAATCATAAGCTTTAGTAAAAAAGCCCCTTCTGTTATACTCACCAGTCATGAAATCGCGCTCGCCAAGACGGTCGAGGATCGTATCGCTCCTTTCAACCTCTTCCTGAAGCGCCATGATCTCTTCTGATACAGTCTTTAGAAGGTAATCTTTGTAGGCATCATTGATCGCGAACCTTATAACTTCAAACATAAGATTCTCGAAATTCGGGATCATAAAGTTAGTATTTATCTTGATCGCAATTATTCCATTCTGGTTTTCATTGTAAAAAAGCGTTCTGACAAGCCAACCACCCGGATTTGTAGCTTCCTCTGTAGATTCATCTATGGTATTCATGGTATCTACGATTGTGCCCTTTGGAAGCTCAACATTCTTGCCATCCCTAAGAAGCCCCTTAACAAGCATTCTCTCAGGCATGATCCACGGCTCTTTGGGCGTATTACGTATACCATCTCCATACATGAGAATTACTGCATCTTTGATACCACCAAGCGCCAGAATATTTATGATCTTTTTGAAAATATCTACGCCTTCACTTGAAGTAAGAAGTATCCTTTCTGTTATGATTCCCAGCTGCTTCATGGAATCAGCAGCCGTTATTTCAATAGGCGGAACGCACAGATCATCGGATGGGAGAGGAAGTTCACCCATCTTAATATAATGTTCAATATCAAGAACTGCTTGATAACCCTGCTTTCTATCATGCTTAAGCCAGGGATTGTTTATAGTTTTATATGTTCCAAAATCAGATAAAACAAGATACGGGATTTTTTCAGAAATGAACTGGCCGAGGAATTTTTCTTTGTCATAATCTGATATGTCCTGACCTATTGTCTCTATGTCTATTAATAGCCCATCAAAATTATCACTGCTGATATATTCAAATACTAAATTTTGCTGATAGTCAAAACTTTCATTATCATTTTTCTTCTGCTCATCAGACCAAAAGCGCCCTCCCGGCATTATAGTAAGAAGTACGCCTTCCTTTTCCGCAGCACGGATCGCACCGGCACAGAATTCACATATTTCTTCATTTTTTAAATCGGATACTAACAGACCTATTCTGAGCATGGCTTTACTCCTTTATAAAGAGTGAGGTTAATAGAAGACAGCTACTAATTTTATTTCTAATCGCATTCTACAAATATATATCGGCCTGACAGCCATCTTTATTTACTTAATTTAAACTTCGCAATTAAAATATGCTTTTCTTCCTACGAAAACCCTTGTTTGCACCTTTTTCGTGGGAAAGTTATTCCTGAAAATGCCTTATTTCTTGATTTTTTTCCTACGAAAACCCTTGTTTACACCTCTTTCGTGGGAAGACCTTGCCTGAAAATACTTTAATTCCTGATTTTTTTCCCACGAAAACCCTTGTTTTCCTCTTTTTCGTGGGAAGACTTTGCCTGAAAATGCCTTATTTCTTGATTTTTTTCCCACGAAAACCCCTGTTTTCCTCTTTTTCGTGGGAAGACCTTGCCCGAAAATGCCTTATTTCTTGATTTTTTTCCTACGAAAACCCTTGTTTACACCTCTTTCGTGGGAAAGTTATTCCTGAAAATGCCTTATTTCTTGATTTTTTTCCTACGAAAACCCTTGTTTTCCTCATTTTCGTGGGAAGACCTTGCCTGAAAATGCCTTATTTCTTGATTTTTTTCCTACGAAAACCCCTGTTTTCCTCTTTTTCGTAGGAAGGCCTTGCCTGAAAATACCTTAATTCCTGATTTTTTTCCTACGAAAACCTCTGTTTTCCTCTTTTTCGTGGGAAGACCTTGCCCGAAAATGCCTTATTTCTTGATTTTTTTCCTACGAAAACCCTTGTTTGCACCTTTTTCGTGGGAAAGTTATTCCTGAAAATGCCTTATTTCTTGATTTTTTTCCTACGAAAACCCTTGTTTTCCTCATTTTCGTGGGAAGACCTTGCCTGGACATGACTTATATCTTGTCTGATCAAGCCCAATCCTTTTTCCGCCACCTTAATCTAAAAAAAAGCCCCATGATATATGCGCTGCATATATCATGGGACCTTATCTTAAGAATCAATCCTCTGATTCTTTATCATTTTTTTCGATACCCTAAATCTTATAACTCTTCATCATTTTTCGATGTCCTCAATCTTACGACTCTTCATCGTTTTCGATATCCTAAATCTTACGACTCTTCATCGTTTTTGATGTCCTCAATCATCTGATTCTTCTTCGTTTTCTTCGCTGTCCTCGATGTCTTCTGAGTCATAGTCGTTTTCTTCGATATCTTCTGATTCGTAGTCATCATCGGATGAAACAGGCATTTCTTCACCTGTATCTTCCATGGCATCGTCCATGTTCTCATACTCGACGCTTCCGTCAGATACCTTCTCACGAACCTTTGCGATACTTACAACGCTTGCACCGTCATCAAGCTTTATAAGTCTTACGCCTGATGTAATACGGCTGTAAATTGATACATCGCTCATTCTAAGCTGAATGATAGTACC
>NZ_JAILQF010000275.1 GCF_024699075.1 Butyrivibrio sp. | reverse complement strand
ATGATAGGTCTTTTTAATGAGTATTCAGATCCTGATCTTTTAGTAGATGGAACCTATTCAGATCAGGTACTCAATTTTGCTTCAGGCAAGTATGCCTTTATTACACAAGGATCCTGGATAGGCGCAACATTAACAGGTGATGATGCAGATGCATATGCTAAAGCCGGTAATTTCGAGATAGGCATGATCCCTTATGCTTTTCAGGAGGGCATCGATACTATCCTTACTAGTGCTCCTTCCTGGTGGGCTATTCCCAAGGAAGCTCAGGTAGAAGCAGCTGAAGCTTTCCTTCAGTGGTGTTCTGAGGATTCAGCACAGAAGATCCTTGTAGAAGAGGCAGGCTTTGTAAGTCCATTTACTGATTGCACATATGTTGCTTCCGATCCTTTTGCAGCAGTTGTTTCAGAGTACGTTGCAGCCGGTAAGACATCGAGCTGGCACTGGATGGATATGCCTGAAGGTCTTGGACAAAAAGGCCTTTCCTATGCATTCCAGAAATATGCCAAAGGAGAGCTTGATGCAAGCGGCTTTATGAAAGAAATAGAGTCTATTGCTTCTGACTGGTATAAGACACTTTAAGGAGGTGGAAACGTGAAAGACAATACTAATGTAGTTATAAAAAAGAAAGACTCCATAGTTTTTCAGTTTTCTACCTTGAATTTACTGATGCTGATATCCTTCCTTGTCGTTATGATAATGGTAATGTCAGCAATGAATAAATCTACAAACAGTAGTATCAGTATGTTTGATTCAATGATGGATCTGACAACACATGAAGCAGAGCTTAAGTCTGATGTAATGAATCTTTATGATCAGACAACAGGATATATTGCTGCAACTGCTGTAGAAACGCAGACAGCGCTTCTTCCGCAGATTGAAGTTGCAAAAAGTCAGGTTGAAGAAGATATTCAGCAGCTTAAAAGTGACTTTGAAGACTACAATGATGAAGAAGCAACCGCCCAGCTTGAAGAGATATCTGCCCAGTATGAGAGACTTTTAGCTTTGATAGATTCTGCAATAGAAAAGTGTGATGCAGGAGATCAGAGCTCTGCATATACTATTTTGTTTGATAAGGCTGAGATTCAGAAGATAGCAATATTCCATTCATCAAAAGCACTTGATGAAGCAATTCAAAATTCTGCTACAGATACGACTAATACAATGAATGAACTGCTTGCTCATGGAAGCTATATAGCTCTTATCGGAATGGTAGTAATGCTTGTTCTTATCATATTTAACTTCCTTATAAGCTATAACAATATAGTTAAGAAGATCAAGCATATAAGCAGTGAAGTTAATGATATGATCACCAATATTGAGAATAATAACGGTGATCTTACAGCAAGAGTTAAGACCAGGACCAAATCTGAACTTTTATATATTACAACCGGTATAAACCATTTCATAGAAACTCTTCAGAATATCATGAAGGAAGTCAAAAATGGTGCGGTTGTTCTTACCAGTTCTTCTGACAAGGTTTCTTCACAGCTTAGTATAGTAGATGACAGCGTTACTAATACTTCTGCAGCTCTTGAAGAATTGTCAGCTAATATGGAAACAGTTGCAGGAACTGTTTCTACTATCAATGAACGCGTTGAGGAAGTAAAAGCAGCTGCCCAGGAGATCACAGAGCAGGCTATTTCAGGAACAGAGACAGCAGTTGCCATCAAGAAGGAAGCAAATGAAGTCAAGGGCCGTGTTAATGAAAAGAAGCTTACAGCCAGTGAACACGTTTCAAGCCTTTCAGAGATGCTGACAAAATCTGTACAGGATTCTGAAAAAGTAAGTCAGATAAATGAACTTACCAATGTAATCCTTGATATAGCCAAGCATACCAATCTTCTTGCGCTTAATGCTTCCATAGAAGCCGCGAGAGCAGGAGAAGCAGGTAAGGGTTTTGCAGTAGTAGCAACTGAGATAAGCAGCCTTGCAGAAAACAGCAGAAAGACAGCAGCCAACATTCAGGATATAAGCGCAGAAGTTACAGAAGCTGTTCATAATCTTGCAGATAATGCCCAGTCTACTCTTGATTATATAAATGGTACAGTTCTTGGAGATTATGATGATTATGTAGAAACCGGTGAGAAATACGAGAATACTGCAGATGTTATGAATGATATGCTTACAGCTTTTGATGATAAAGCTAATCATCTTAATGATATAATGCAGGAAATGGTAGAATCTGTACGTATGATAACAGACTCTATCAAGGAAAGCTCTATTGCGATCTCATCTTCAGCTGAGAACTCAACAGAAATTGTTGGAGGCGTTAAGGCTATATCTGAAGCAATCAATGAAAATAATGAGATTACAGAACAGCTAAGTGATACTACGCAGAGATTCAAATCACTTTGATCTTGTTATAAAGTTGATAAAACTTGTAGAATATTTTTAAAATTGATGTAATAAGGATTTCACGTAGAAGGACCTGTCACAATGTGGCAGGTCCTTTTTAAAACTAAAGGCTGTTCTTCATAATATAGAGTTCACGATAGTGTATTATTCAGGAATTTTGCAGTATCTGCACAGTGACAGGTATTTTTGCCTGTCATTAATTTTGAATGGCAATATTAGATATATCTGAGTACTATCATCGTCTCCGTCTAATGCCGAATGGAAGAATTCTGCAAGGTAATTCTCTTTTTTATCTTTCAGCCTTTCATGAACAGTAGACATATCATAATATTCTCTGAATTTCTCTCTTTCTGAAGGTATGATAAATCTTTCGGAATATATACGTACTGCCTCTTTG
>NZ_JAILQF010000268.1 GCF_024699075.1 Butyrivibrio sp. | reverse complement strand
AACACCTGTAGGTCCAAGGAAAAGGAATGATCCTATAGGCTTTGAAGGGTCCTTGATACCTGCTTTTGATCTCATAATAGCTTCTGAAACCTTTGTAACAGCTTCGTCCTGACCTATGACTCTCTTATGGAGTTCATCAGCAAGATGAAGTGTCTTACTTCTTTCACTTTCTGAAAGCTTGGAAACAGGGATACCTGTCCACTTTGACACTATGCGGGCTATCTCATCTTCTGAAACCCTGCTGCTTATAATGGAATCTTCTTTCTCCTGCTCCTTTTGTTCAAGCTCTTCAAGCTCTTTCTCCAAAGTAGGGAGCTTTCCATACTGAAGCTCGGCAACCTTTCCGAAGTCTCCATTTCTCTTGAACTGTTCTATATCAGATTTTGTATTATCGATCTGCTCACGGAGCTCTGAAAGATGATCTGCATATTTCTTTTCATTCTCCCATTTTGATTTCAGTACAGACAGCTTGTCATTAAGTTCTGCCAGCTCTTTCTTGATATTTTCAAGACGCTCTTTGGAAAGATTGTCATTTTCCTTAGTAAGGGCTGTCTCTTCTATCTTAAGCTGCATCTGCTTACGGGTAAGCTCATCCATTTCGGCAGGCATCGTGTCATTTTCAGTCTTAACAAGAGCGCAGGCTTCATCTACAAGGTCAATGGCTTTATCCGGAAGGAATCTGTCTGATATATATCTACTTGAAAGCATTGCTGCACTTACGAGGGCATTGTCCATGATCTTAACACCATGGAAAACCTCATACCTGTCCTTGATACCTCTTAGTATACTAATTGTATCTTCTACTGTAGGCTCATCAACAAGTACAGGCTGGAAACGTCTTTCAAGAGCTGCATCCTTCTCTATATACTGGCGATACTCATTAAGGGTTGTCGCACCTATGCAGTGAAGTTCACCCCTTGCAAGCATTGGCTTTAGCATATTGCCTGCATCAAGCGCACCATCTGTCTTACCGGCTCCAACTATAGTATGAAGTTCATCTATAAAGAGAATGATCTCTCCGTCAGACTTTGCTACATCTTCAAGAACAGCTTTAAGCCTTTCTTCGAATTCGCCCCTGTACTTGGCGCCTGCAACAAGTGATCCCATATCTAGTGAAAAGATCTTCTTGTTTAAAAGTGACTTTGGAACGTCACCATCAGCAATACGCTTAGCAAGAGCCTCTACTACCGCAGTCTTACCAACACCAGGTTCACCTATAAGGACAGGATTGTTCTTGGTCTTACGTGACAGGATCTGGATCACTGTCCTTATCTCGGAATCCCTGCCTATTACTGGATCCAGCTTTTGATTTTCAGCTTTCTCTACAAGTTCTTCACCGTATTTTGAAAGTGTATCATAAGTCGCCTCAGGATTATCTGAATCAACAGTCCTGTTGCCTCTTACTTCTGATAAGGCTTTGAGAAAAGAATTCCTTGTCATCCCGAATTCTTTGAACAGCACTTTCATCTCCTTGTTAGGATTTCTAAGCATGGATAGAAAGAGGTGCTCTACTGATACAAAGGAATCACCCATAGCCTTGGCTTCGTTCTCAGCGCTTACCAAAACCTTATTAAGATATTCTCCAACATAAGGACGACCACCCTGGACCTTAGGACGCTTTTGAATGGCGCTCTCAACTCTGCTTATAAAAGTCTGCAGGTCAATTCCCATCTTCTCTATAAGATTGGCAATAAGACTATCTTCAACTGTAAGAAGAGAATATAGAAGGTGTTCCTGTTCTATTTCCTGGTTGCCATATTCATTGGCTACATTCTCACAGTTATTAACAGCTTCAAGAGACTTTTGTGTGAACTTCTGAATATTCATAACAACTCCCTCTGAGCAAAAATAAATGCTCTGGTATACTAATAAACACTATTTATTTAATCTTTAAGCTTTTAGTGTTATTTGTTCTATATCAAATATAACACGCTCATATCTATAGTCAATAAAATAAATATAAAAAAATCGGAAACTCTTACGAGCTTCCGATAGGATAATTCTTATTAGGTCATAGATCATAAATACAGACGCAAGGTATGTCACAGATCATCAAAAGAACATAGGTCATTCTTCATCAATTATCTGATATCTGTCAAAAATCTTATCATGTCCACACAGGTGCTTGGTACCATCATCATCTACTATTACATAATCATTTTCGCAGACGAAGGTACGCCCTCTTCTGTGATCAATAAAAGGACATACGATAAGACCATTATCGCGCGTTACTTTAACAAGATTATCTGTTACAAACCATCCCTTGGTTACCACTTCAGAATAAGGTTCAAATCCATCTTCAAGTCCCTTACCCAGTTCATACTTATAAACTGTAGATTTAATAGGAGTCCTGACGCATCTCATAAATGGTTCCTTTCTCTAAAACAGATATGGCTTGGTTTATAGAAATATCTACGATTATTATAACGGTTTATTGCATATTTTTCTATAATCTTTCGTTTATTATGTCATATATCTCTTCTCTGCCCTTTTTGGTAATTGCAGAGTATGGGATCAGAATTCCATCTGCCGACATATTTAGAGTCTGACGTATGACTTTTACAGCTTTGGGAAGCTGTGATTTGTTGAGCTTATCAGCTTTGGTTGCTATTATGATAGGCTCAAATCCCTGATGAACTATCCATTCATACATCTGGATATCATTGGCTGAAGGCTCATGTCTTATATCTATAAGGAGAAAGACATTTTTAAGGACCTTGGATGAATGAAGATAATTCTCTATCATCTTGCCCCACTTTTCTACTTCACCTTTAGCTCTCTTGGCATATCCATATCCCGGAAGATCCACAAGATAAAAATCATTATTAACATGATAAAAATTGATCGTCTGTGTCTTACCTGGTTCTGCACTGGTTCTTGCAAGCTTCTTCCTGTTCATGAGTCCGTTAATAAGCGAAGACTTACCCACATTACTTTTACCTGCAAAAGCAAACTCAGGTTGTGTATTATAGGGAAGCTTACTTGTAATACCACAGACTGTTTCAAGTTCAGCATTTTTAATCTTAAATTCCATGCATCTCTCCATCATATTTCTTTAAAGTATTGAAACAGGCAGGAGCATAACGCCCCTGCCTGTAATCAGTCACATGCGTAGTCAGCGGCGCAGCGCTAACTGCTACTTCTAAACTGTGCTTTATCTTATTTTGCAGTCTTAAGTCTCTTCTGATCTTTGTAAACAAGAAGCGGCTTACTTTCACCTTCAACTGCAGCCTTGGTAACGATGCACTCTTCAACATTTTCATCTGAAGGAATCTGATACATAACATCCATCATAGCTTTCTCCATGATGGAACGAAGACCACGGGCACCTGTAGCTCTTTCATGAGCCATAGAAGCAATCTTCATGATAGCATCATCTTCAAATGTAAGCTGTACATCATCAAGTCCAAAGAGCTTCTGATACTGCTTAACCAAAGCGTTCTTAGGCTCTTTAAGGATACGTACAAGAGATTCTTCTGTAAGTCCTTCAAGAGTTACTGTGATCGGTACACGACCTACAAACTCAGGGATAAGACCGAACTTTACAAGATCCTGAGGTGTTACATGTTCAAGCACCTGGCCGATCTCACGCTCTGACTTATCAAGAATCTCTGCATTGAATCCGATTGACTTATGATCAATTCTTGCTTCAATGATCTTCTCAAGGCCATCAAAAGCACCACCGCAAATAAAGAGGATGTTGCTTGTATCGATCTGAATAACTTCCTGGTGAGGATGCTTACGTCCGCCCTGAGGAGGAACACTTGCAACCGTACCTTCTATGATCTTAAGAAGTGCCTGCTGTACGCCTTCACCTGAAACATCTCTGGTGATTGATACATTCTCGCCCTTCTTACTGATCTTGTCTATCTCATCGATGTAGATAATACCATACTGAGCACGCTCAATATCATAATCTGCAGCCTGGATCAGTTTGAGAAGGATATTCTCAACATCTTCTCCGACATATCCAGCCTCAGTAAGAGTTGTAGCATCAGCTATTGCAAAAGGAACATTAATGATCTTTGCAAGGGTCTGTGCGAGATAAGTCTTACCTGAGCCAGTAGGTCCGATCATGCAGATATTACTCTTTTGAAGTTCTACATCATCAACAGAATTTCTGGGACTGGTTACCCTTTTATAGTGGTTGTATACGGATACAGCAAGAACCTTTTTAGCTTCTTCCTGACCGATAACATACTCATCAAGGAATTCTTTGATCTCAACAGGCTTCAAGAGATTGATATCATGATCAATAGTCTCTTCAGGTTCCTCTTCAAATTCCTCTTCAATTATATCTGAGCATATCTCAACGCACTCATCACAAATATATACACCTGCAGGTCCAGCTATAAGCTTCTTGACCTGATCCTGAGTCTTATTGCAAAAAGAGCATCTGATTTCTCCGGAAATT
>NZ_JAILQF010000236.1 GCF_024699075.1 Butyrivibrio sp. | reverse complement strand
CACCCGTCCGCCACTAAGTTATTCAAGATTCTGCCGAAGCTTCATCAGCGAATAACTCCGTTCGACTTGCATGTGTTAGGCACGCCGCCAGCGTTCATCCTGAGCCAGGATCGAACTCTCAGTTTTAAAAACGAAAATCATAAATGATTTCCTTGAGATTTCTTTCTGGTTCAGAATTACACTGACTTAAATCAGAATAATTCTGCTCCACTGTTATTCTCATAACAGCTTGATGGTGGCTAAACCATCAAAAATTTACTTTTGGTTTTTGTTCTTCTGAACATTCTGTTCTTCCAAAAAGAAGAACTGGAATTTTCAGGGTTGCATTACTGTTAAGTTGTCAAAGTGCTTTAAGTGCTTCTATTTAGTAGCTTTAGAAGCTCTTTTGTCTTGGCTTTTGTCCGCCGCAACGTGTTATATCTTAACTCGTTGTCTTTGGTTTGTCAAGAACTTTTTTTATTTATTTTTCTCGCTTTTTGAAAGAACAAACTTCTCTCAAGCGGGCGTTATTTAGTATATCATCCACTTAGTATGAATGCAATAACTTTTTTAAAAATTTCAAAAAAATCATATCAAAAAATCATATTCTTTTGTTACCGGACAGACGCCAATTAAAAAGCGGATCTACAAGTCCCTTTAAGCTTATGCTTTCCAGAGTCCTTAGATCCGCATTTTATGCCTGATTATTTAAAAAAGAAATATATGAGCACGATCGCTCCAAGTATTATTCTGTACCATCCAAATACCTTGAAGTCATGCTTTCTTATATAGTTCATAAGGAACTTAATTACAATTACGGATACAATGAATGCTACAACCATACCAGTAAGAAGTATTGCAATTTCTGATGCACTGAAGGCAAGTCCAAATTTGACGATCTTAAGAAGGCTGGCGCCAAACATTACAGGAATGGCCAAAAAGAATGTGAATTCAGCTGCAACTGTTCTGGATACACCGATCATAAGAGCTCCTACTATAGTAGAACCACTTCTTGAAGTTCCTGGAAACATTGCTGCTATAAGCTGAAACAATCCTATTATAAACGCTGTCTTAAAATCTATATCATCAAGTGTCTTTATAACCGGTTCTTTTCCTTTGTTCTTGTTCTCGACAATAATAAAAAGAATACCGAAAAGGATTAGCATTGTTGCTACAACATAACCATTATACAGGTGTTCATCGATCCAGTCATCAAGTATGAGACCTACTACTGCTGCCGGAATACAGGCTACAAGTATCTTAGCCCATAGCATCCATATTTCCTTCTTGTTAACTCTATGTTCTTTCCTGGCTTCTTGACTAAAATCCCATGGAAAAATCTGATTCCAGTAAAGAAGTACAACTGCAAGTATTGCTCCAAGCTGTATTACTACAAGAAACATATTCCAGAAATCTGCTGAAACATCCATTTTGACAAATTCGTCCAAAAGGATCATATGTCCTGTAGAACTAACAGGAAGCCACTCTGTTATTCCTTCAACGATACCGTATAAAACTGCCTTGATTACGTCTAACATTTTCTACCTCTCAATTACTTATTTTTTTCTTTATCACTAAAGCTGTATTGAGAAAAGCTATTATCCGAGACCGTATACTTCTTTGGCAAACTGTCTGAGTTTTGGCATAGCGCGCTCAACTTTTTCGGTGTCAATGCAATAAGCCATTCTGAAGAATCCAGGTGCACCAAAATTATCAGCAGGAACCAGTATAAGGTCATAATCCTTAGCCTTATTGCAAAATGCAACAGAATCATCCTCAAGTGCCTTTGGAAGAATATAAAATGTTCCTCCCGGCTTTACTACAGTAAATCCTATATCTACAAGAGTGTCATAGATGATGTTCATGTTGGTCTCGTATACTGAGAGATCTGAAGTCATATCACATACTCTGCCAACAGCCTGCTGTATTATGGACGGAGGACAGTTATGTCCTATTCCTCTTGATATCTGACCACACATAGGAACTATATAGTCAGCATCGTCAGCTTCCGGATTAACTGCTATATAGCCAATTCTTTCTCCGGGAAGTGATAAAGCCTTCGAAAAAGAGTAACATGAAAGAGTGTTTTTGTAAAATTTTGAAACATATGGAGCATCAGCACCCTTAAATATAATCTCTCTGTATGGCTCATCTGATAAAAGATATATGGGATGTCCAAACTCTTCTGCTTTCCTTGTCATAGTTTTGGCAAGAAATTCAAGAGTAGCTGTCGAATAAGCTATTCCGGACGGATTATTAGGTGTATTTATAAGAACTGCCATTACGTCACTTGTAAGCATTTCTTCAAAAGCATCTGTATTGATCTGGAATGTCTCAGTATTTGCAGGAACAACCTTAAGCTTGCATCCTGCGCCTTCTATATATGGCATATATTCAGGGAAAAAAGGTGCAATAGTAAGAACTGTATCGCCAGGCTTTGTCACTGCTCTTACAGCATGTGCTATAGCACCGGCAGCACCTGTCGTAGGAAATATATGATCAGCTGTATAGCTCATACCAAATCTTCTGTTCAAAGATGCAGCAATTGCTTCTTTATATGATGGATCTCCAAGTGTAGGACTATAACCATGAAGCTTCATAGGGCTTTCGTCCTCAAGCATATGGATCATAGTATCTGTAAACTGGATTGGTGCAGGTACTGATGGATTTCCAAGAGAAAAATCAAATACATTTTCATATCCGATTTCCTTTCCTCTTGAAGATGCATATTCTGCTAGATTTCTGATTACATTTTTGGCTCCAAGCATTGCTTTGTATTCCTGATTGATCATTTTAAGCTCCTCCCATTCCCCGGATTTATTATAAAAAAATTATTTGTCTCAAAAAATCATTGTCTGTTTTGACACAACAGATTTATATTAACATATTTATACAATAAAATCCCTCCCGGATAGATTTTGGATAAATCCATAATCTTCCCTGGAGGGATCACTTGATTTATTTTAACATGTTATTTTAATTATCAGAATCCGCCGAATAATGATGCAACATCTTCTGCAAATTCCATAAGCTCATCTTCATCAGCATTACCAAGGTCTAAAGCATCTTCAGTATCAACCTTTTCGATGTTAGCACCCTTTGTAACTGCAATTGTAAGCTTGAAGTCTTCAAGATCTGATGCATAGTAAGAATATGTATCATACTCTATATCATCAAACTCAAGTGTGAAGCCGCCCTTAGTCTTTTCATAAGTACCTGAAATAGTCAGAGAACCTGAATAATCATCAGAATATGTTAATGATATCTCTCCTGAGTTCTTATCATATTCCATCTTACTTGTCTTCTCGCCGTACTGATAAACTTCCTGAGTGATTACTCCATCTTCCTCTTCACCCTTAACTTCATATACAGTCTCTTTACCGGACTTAACTTTCATGTTCTGAGTAGGGAAGCTTCCACCTTCGAAAAGGATTTCTATTTCATCTCCGCCCTTTTCCTCTAATATAATAGCAGCTATCTGGTTTTTATAAAGATAGAATGTGATATCAACTTCAGCTTCATCAGTAATATCATCTGTGATCTGCTCGATCATATCTTCGAGATCTGTACCTGAGAGTTCCTCAACAAGCTCTACGATCTCTTCATGATTATCAAGAGCTGTCTTGTACTCTTCAAGAATTGCTTCAACAGCATCCTTATCAAGTGTTGTTACATATCCGCTACATTTAACATCTTTGCCATTAACTTCGAATTTTTCTGAATCTACTTTTTCGAACTCAAGAGTAGCAAGTGCTTTTGAATTAGCTTTTTTGATATCACTTACAAGGCTGTCTGAATCTGCCAGAGTCTTAAGGACTGTGTCGATCTGATCAAATGTAACTGCTCCGTCAAGAAGATCTTCAAGATCACCATCTTTCTCTTTTGTAAAATCATAATAGATAGGGCTGCTAAGTCCGTTCATGTCAAAACAAACTTTAGACTGATTCATATAAAAATTAAAGTCCATAGAAACAACGCTTACTCCGATATCACCGGTTAAAGACATTTCCTTCTTGGTCTTTGCATAGTTTATGTTTGCATCAACATTAACGCCATCGGCTTTACCGCTAAATTCAACATCCACCTGAAGATCATCAGCAGATTCTGTAAGAACAGATGTATCCATAACTGATGACTCCTTGAATGTGTTAATAAGAGCCTTTTCAATCTTAGTTGAAGGTGAACCAAACATTCCTGCAACCTTAACTACAAGTAAGATAACAAGAAGAGCAACAAGTGCTACTGCTCCAATTCCAAGATATAATGCAGTTTTCTTTTTAGGTTCCTGTGGAGTATTTGGAACATTTCCAAAGGACTGACCCTGATAAGGTGTCTGATTAACAGGCTGACCTGTCATTGGATCAAAGCTTGGTCCGTTCTGAGTGTTGTTTACAGGCTGGCCTGTCATCGGATCAAAGCTTGGTCCGTTCTGTGGCTGCTGTACCGGCTTACCTGTAGCCGGATCAAATTTAGGCTGCTCATTTCCTTCAGGAATAGGCTGACCTGTCATTGGATCGAATTTCATAATATTCCTCCTCTAATGAATAATGATTAAATTACCTTTGAAGCTGATAATTCGAGTTTTAAAAAAATCCCCTTTTTCAAAACTTTCATTTTTATATTAATGTCACGTTTGTAATTCTATAATAATTTTCATTGTATTTCAAACAAATCCGACGAAACGACAAATTTATGCGACGAAATGCATTTTTTTGCCAAAAATGGTAATTTTGTACTCATTTTGCTATTATGTAAAAGTCAATATACCAACATATAAGGAAGCATATCTATGTCTGCAAAAGAAAAGATTCTTGAACTATTAACTTCAAATAAAGGTTCATATATTTCAGGAGAAGAGCTCGCCTCATCTATTGGAATCTCACGAGCAGGAGTATGGAAAAATATAAAAGCCCTTCAAAATGAAGGATATCTTATAGATGCTGTTACCAATAAAGGCTATTGTCTTAGTAGTAACAATGATGTATTTGATGAAAAAAAGATAAGAAGTTATCTTACACTTCCTATGGAAAATATAGACATAGTAGTTCTTAAAGAGACAAGCTCTACAAATTCTCTAGCTTATCAGTATGCTCTTCAGGGCTATAACGAGGGCCTTGTGATACTTTCAAGACAGCAAAGTCTAGGCCGCGGCCACAAGGGACATACCTTCTATTCTCCTTATGGTTCCGGTATATATTTAAGCCTTCTATTAAGGCCTTTAGACTTAACCCAGCAGGATACGGGATTTATAACCTGCATGAGCGCTGCTGCCATGTGCAGAGCATTAAGAGAAGTATCCGGCAAGGATGTAGGGATCAAGTGGGCTAATGATCTTTTTCTAAATGATAAAAAAATCTGCGGGATCTTAACTGAGGGAGCTCTTGATCTTGAGAGCGGTCTTTTAAACTTTTGTATAACTGGATGCGGCGTTAATCTCTATCCTCCCAAAGACGGTTTTCCAAAAGATATTTCTGATATTGCAGGAGCTCTTTTTGATGACTATCAAAGTGATGCAGGAAGCATGATCCCGGCATTTTATATAAACTACTTTTTTGAATATTATGAAGAATTCAAAAAAGGAAACCACGAGGGTTTCCTTAATGATTACAGAAAATATTCTCTTATTATAGGTAAAGATATCCTTCTTGAAATGAATAATAAAAAATATAAGGCTCATATCACTTCAATAGATGATAGCTGCAGACTTGTTATCGACTACGAAGGCAATAAGGATTTCCGATTAGAACCAGGTAAGGGCAGTATTAAAGAAATATATTAAGAATCTGCCCATTTTTTCATGCAAATAAATTCAGTATTCTAAGGTAGGCTCCTGCAGGGAAAAGATATGATATAAGCTTCATGGATGGCACATATTCTGCAAGATCTTTCCATACAGGGCAGATAATAAACTGAGCTATAAGAAGGGTCAGTATCCAGGCCATATAGCTTATGCCATTATTCATCAGCTTTCCAAATATATATGTCCATATCACGGCTATTAGTACAAAAATCAGATATAAAACAATATCAGGTGCAATAGCTATTGATGGATCGAGTATTCTTATAAGGACAAATCCAACCATAGCCGGAATTATTATTCCTGTAATCTGCATAAGGACTTCAAACCGTGTTCTTTCTTTAGAGGGCAGGGCTTTTGAAACTTTCCCTGCTGTTCCATAAAATTTCTCGCTTCCACCAAGTAAGAGCTCCATTGTGATAAGTATCATTACAAGTCCTCTTAAAGACTGCATCTTCTTTTCACCGGATGGAACAACATTACCTTCTATAGTCTGATAGTCTGCGTTAAAAACTTCATCTCCTACAAGAAGCCTGTCATAATCACTTATAAGCGCTTCCATGAGCTTCGTATCATCAGTTCCGAAGATTTCTTCCTGCTCATCTATAATAAGAATACGTCCATATATCTCAAAGAATTCTGCAAATACGGTTTCCTTGGCAACTTCGCCCTTATTGGTATAATTAGATCTTACGTATACAATAAGGTCATCGGTATCGCAAACAACTATTTTCTCATCAAAATCATCAGTTATGATAAAACCGCATTCACTTCTTCCACTTGTAACTTCTTCTATAAGTTCCTCATAGCTTTGTACACGCTCAAATTCAAAAATAGTATCATCCATGTCAGAAGCTGCTATCAGGCTGTCAATAAGCATATTACTGTAATCTTCTGCATCACTTGATTCGTTTTCATTGTAAAGTACAACCCTTTTATTATTGGCATCAGGCGCTGTTACATAATAAAATGAAACAACTGCAAGAACCATAAAGGCAGCGATAACCCAGAGAAAAGGCCTTAAAAGCTGCCTTTTAAGAAGAAGTAAAAACCATGTTCTGTCTCGTCTCAGGAGTGTATTTTTCTTATCTGACATATGATACCTCCTGTTCCGAATATAAGTCCTATAATAAATAGCCACATGACGTTTTCAAAAGACTGATATGAAAAAAGTATCTGTGAAAGGCCAGTTCTCCACATTCTCATAGGCATAAGCATACCTGCCTTTTGAAATGCTTCCGGCAAAAAAGCCATTGGAAAAATGCATCCTGACATAAAAGCCATAAGGATAGCACTAAGAATTAGTATCATAGCATTCTGAGCTTCAATATTTGAAAGGGAATATATGAAATGAAAGAATCCTGAAAGCGAAAATGCTATAAGTAAAAGTCCCGGTATTATCGCTGGTTCAAAATAAAATCCCAGGGAAATACCCGAAACTTTAGTATATATCAAAATCATACATATCATCATTATTGATATTATAAATACCATGCTTGTCATAACAAGTATTCTTACAATACCCGTCTTTACAGCACCAAGACCGTTAACTCTAAGCTTCTTCCTTACTGTTATGTCATTGCCTGCATAGAGATTACCAAACATAAGTCCGAAAAAAAGAAGTATCATTGCATAACCTGAAGCAACATAATACTGCATAATACTATCTTCACCAAATGCTGATACAGAAAATTCATCTATAACTCCGCTTCTGTCAAGGGCCTTACTTGTAAAAAGATCTGTAAGAAGATTCTCCATATCACTTCTTGATATAACCATCTCATAGCCCGATATCCATGTATCTGTAACAGAATATATACCGGCTTCTCCAGTTCTTATAAGGGATATTCCATTTCTGACTTCTTCATGGAAAACCTCTGTATTAAGCTCTGTATCAGAAGGAAGAAGGACTATGGCAGGTGTATTTATTCCTGTCATGACATCATTAATAAATGTATCTCCAAGGATTATCGCAGCCTGTATACTGCCATCTTTAATTCCTTCTTCTGCTTCCTGCCTTGAAAGATAGGTAAAGGTAGCGATCTCATCAACGCTTTCCTGCATCTGTATCAGGGTAGAAAGCGCCCTTAAAGTATCTGTCTCATCACTTTCAGGAAGGACCATTGCTACAGTGACTTTTTCATAATCCGTCAGATGCGTCATAATAAAACCGATTCCGGCCATCCCAAGTCCTATGACAAGGGCCATCACCATTATCGACAGCAGCATGTGTCCAAAGCTTTTCAGCATCCTTTTATATTCAATTCGTATATATTCACGAAGGTAATTTTTGCTCATAAATATTATCGTCTTTGTGTAAGCACACCATTTTCCATACTAAAAACCTTGGTGCTGTCATTCATTTCAAGTTCATCATGCGTTGCTACAACTATGATTCCGTTACCTTCTCTGAAAGTCTTCATCCAGGTACGGATCTCTTTTTTGTAATAAATATCAAGTGAAGCCGTAGGCTCATCCATGATAAGAACAGGAGGATTACCTACACATGCGCAGGCGATGGCAACTCGCCTTTTCATGCCGCCTGAAAGCTGCGAAACTTTCTTTTTCAAAATATCATCAAGATAAAACTCGGCAATAAGTTCATCTGAAGGCCTTCCCCTTTGGCCGCTCCAAAGGCTGATATTGTCCTGGACGCTCAGTTCATCAAGAAGAGGATTGTCCTGGGGAAGATAGCCAGTGAACTGCCTGAAAACAGACTTCTTTACATCTGATCTGTTACCCCAAAAGGATATGGTGCCACTTGCAGGCTTATCTATACCCGCAAGGATCCTAAGAAAAGTAGACTTACCGCTTCCGTTTCTTCCGATGATCGCTATCTGATCGCCAGGCTTTGCATCAAATGAGATCCCTTTTAAGACCTTATTGCGTCCATATGCTCTTGTTATATCTCTTACTAAAAGCATGCTATTCTCCGTCTGCCCTTTACACGGGCTCTTATCTAAGAAAAAAGCCTCGCTGCCACTATTTTAGCAGCGAGGCCAATGTAAACCTCATTAAATATCAGGCATCAAGCTTTGCTGCAGCTTCAAGAGCAACCCTTATCATATCGTTAAAGCTTGTCTCACGCTCCTTGGCTGTAGTCTCCTTTGCTGTTACAAGGCTGTCTGAAATTGTAAGAAGACATGCTGCATGCTTTGAAAGGACATTTGCATTATGGAAAAGAGCATAGCTCTCCATCTCAACGCATACACAGCCCTGCTCCTTATTGATATCTTTGAATTTGCTATATCCGTCCTGATAATAGAACACATCACCTGAATGTATAGGTGCTTCCAAAACCTTGATTCCTGACTCTTTAGCAGATTCTGCAATAACCTTGTTAAGATCCTTGTCAGGATACATAAGCTCTGAATCTGCGCCGCCCTGCATCTTGGCATAGCTTGACTGGCTATAAGCCTTGCTTGCAAGAACAACATCAAGAAGATCCACATCAGCTGTGTAGGCTCCTGCTGAGCCAACTCTTATGATATTCTCAACATCATAGAATTTATAAAGCTCATAAGAATAGATACCTATACTTGGCATACCCATACCTGAAGCCATTACTGAAACAGGGACTCCTTTATATGTTCCTGTATATCCAAGCATATTTCTTACATCATTAACAAGTTTTGGATTTTCAAGAAATGTTTCTGCGATATATTTAGCTCTGAGCGGATCTCCCGGCATAAGAACTGTCTTTGCAAAATCTCCCTTTTCTGCGCGATTGTGTGGTGTACTCATAATATTCCTCCTAAAAAACCTGTATGTTTATTTACATGGTAAATTACTACTTTACTGATTTTAAGAATCGCAAATGAATTTTATACAGATATAGTTCTAAATCAATCAAATGCGATTTACAATTCACTATTATAACTCATACTTCGCACTTTATAAATAATTCAAACTTCACAATATATACCTATGCCATCCCCTTGCAAATTTGATATCGCAGGCAGTTAATAAAGAATTTTCAAGCTCCTTAAAAATGCACAGTTTTTTTATCCTATTTTTGTAAACTCTTACAAATGGTGTTCGAACACAGGCTTAAAATCTTTATTTTTCTACCATTTGTTCAAGTCCTTTCATGGCATGAAAACAGATAATCTTCTTGACATTTAAATGTAAGGGTTTTATATTTTATGTAAGAGCTTACATTATCTTTTTTTACAGACAAAGGAAAAATTTTATGAAAGAATATATAAGAATTAATGATGCAGACAATGTGGCAGTTGCTCTGACACCTCTTTCAAAGGATAAGACTATCGATCTTGGCGACTTATCAGTCACTCTTATTCAGGATATTCCCCAGGGACACAAATTTGCACTCACAAGTTTAAAAGAAGGTGATGCAATAATTAAATACGGCAACCAGATCGGTATTGCCAAAGAAGATATCGAAAAAGGCAGTTGGGTTCACACTCACAATATAAAGACTGCTTTAGGAGAACTTCTTGAATACAGCTACAATCCCGTTAATCCTACTGTTGAAGAAACAGAGGAAAGATTTTTTGACGGATTCAAAAGATCAGACGGTAAAGTCGGCGTAAGAAATGAAATATGGATCATCCCTACAGTAGGCTGCATGAACTCAGTTGCAAAAGCAATTGAACAGCAGGCTCAGTCACTTGTAGGCGGAACCCTTGAATCAATATTTGCTTTCAATCATCCTTATGGATGCTCCCAGATGGGCGATGATCAGGAGAATACAAGAGAAGTGCTCGCAGATCTTATAAGACATCCAAACGCAGGCGGCGTCCTCGTTCTTGGTCTTGGCTGCGAGAACTCAAATATAGATGTTCTTAAGCCTTATCTTGGCGACTATGATGAAAAGAGGATCAGATTCCTCGTAGGTCAGAATTCAGAAGATGAAGTAAGCGATGCTCTTGATATCCTCTCAGATCTTGCAGAATATGTTAAGACATTTAAGAGAGAAAAGTGCAATGCCAAGGATCTTATAATCGGCATGAAATGCGGAGGTTCCGACGGTCTTTCCGGAATCACAGCCAATCCAACAGTTGGCGGCTTTTCTGATATCCTCATCGGCAAAGGCGGAACTACTATTCTTACAGAAGTACCTGAGATGTTCGGTGCTGAGCAGCAGCTCATGAACAGGTGTGCAAACGAAGCTCTCTTTGATCAGACAGTTAGTCTTATCAACGACTTCAAGAACTATTTCAAGGCACACAATCAGACAATTTATGAGAATCCATCACCCGGAAATAAGGCCGGCGGAATCTCAACTCTTGAAGATAAGTCCAACGGATGCACTCAGAAGTCAGGAAGCGCTCCTGTCAAGGGAGTTCTTAAATATGCAGAGCCTGTCAAAGAAAAGGGGCTTAACCTTCTCTCTGCTCCCGGCAATGATCTTGTTGCTTCAACAGCACTTGCAGCATCCGGCGCACAGATAATTCTTTTTACAACAGGAAGAGGAACACCTTTTGCAAGCCCTGTTCCTACAGTTAAGATTTCAACCAATAATGCTCTTTACAATAAGAAAAAGAACTGGATCGATTTCAACTGCGGAACGATCGTTGAGACAGACACAGTTAAGGGCTTATCTGAAAAGCTTTTCGAATATGTCCTTGAAGTTGCTTCAGGCAAAGAGGTTAAGTCAGAAAATGCCGGTTATCACGATCTTGCAATCTTCAAACAGGGTGTAACACTTTAAGACTTATTTTTAAGTCATAAGTTTTGTGGATCAGGATTTATAAAACTTAAAAGCTCTATAAATCATTACGAACATATTATTTCTATTAACATATAAGAAAGAGGGAAAAAAATGAAAACGTTAAGCTACAATACACTCAAAGAAAATGGATATGATGGATATCTTTTAGAGGATGCTCCTGAAAGAGTACTTCAGTTTGGTGAAGGAAACTTTCTTCGTGCATTCGTTGATTACTTCATCGATCTTATGAACGAAAAGGCAGGCTTTAATTCAAAGGTTGTTCTTGTACAGCCTATCGCTGCTCCTATGGTTCATGACATGATCAACAATCAGGATGGCCTTTATACTCTTTACCTTCGTGGTCAGGAGAATGGTCAGGCTGTTAACAAAAAGAGAGTTATCTCATGCGTATCCCGCTGCATAGATCCATATGCAGAGTTCGAAGCTCTTATGGAATGTGCTGATAACCCGGAGCTTAGATTCATTACATGTAATACAACAGAAGCTGGTATCCAGTATGATCCTTCATGTAAGTTTGAAGACAAGCCTGCTGCTTCATATCCGGGAAAGCTTTGCCAGTTTATGTACAGACGTTTCCAGAAGTTCGGTAATGTAAAGGGTAAGGGTTTTATCATCCTTTCATGTGAGCTTATCGATAACAATGGTAAAGAGCTTAAGAAGTGCCTTCTTCAGTATGCAGATCAGTGGAATCTTGGAGAAGACTTCAAGAAGTGGATCGATGAAGAGAACATCATCTGCTCTACACTTGTAGACCGTATCGTTCCAGGTCGTATCAGAGACGCAGAAGAAGTTAAGAAGATTGAAGAAGAGAACGGATATCATGATGATCTTGTAGATGTTGGTGAAGTATTCGGTTTCTGGGTTATTGAAGGACCTCAGTCTATCAAGGATGAATTCCCGGTAGAAAAGGCTAATCTTCCAATCCTTATCTGTGATGACCACAAGCCTTACAAGCAGAGAAAGGTTCGTATTCTTAACGGAGCTCATACTTCTTTCGTACTTGGTGCTTACCTTGCCGGTGAAAATATCGTTCGTGACTGTATGCATGATGAGATAATTCACGGATTCATGGATAAGCTTCTCTATGATGAAGTTATTCCTACACTTACACTTGATCCTAACGACTGCAAGCAGTTCGCTTCAGATGTAACAGATCGTTTTGCTAACCCTTATGTTGATCACCAGCTTCTTTCAATCACTCTTAACTCTACATCAAAGTGGAAAGCAAGAGTTATGCCTTCTTTCAAGGGCTATGTTGAGAAGTTTGGAAAGCTTCCTGCTTGTATTACTGCATCTTTTGCCTTCTATGAGATGTTCTATCATCAGGGCAAAGAGCTTACAGATAAGGGACTTGAAGCAGTTCGTCCAAATCCAGCTGTAACTCCTGTAGTTGGCGGACCAAATGAGTATGTAATAAGCGATGACAGATCAATCCTCGAGTTCTACTATGAGCACAGAAATGATGATGTAAATGCACTTACACATGCAGTTCTTACAAATACAGATTTCTGGGGCGAAGATCTTACAAAGGTTGAAGGATTCGAAGAAGCTGTTGTAAAATATGCTAAGATGATCGAAGAAAAAGGCGCATACGAAGTAATGAAATCCTGCCTTAACTAAACTATTCATAAATCAAAGTTAATATTTGATCATTTATTTGCGGCGTAAACATAATAAGGAGATTAAAATTACGGATATAAATTTTAATCTCCTTAACTCTTTTCACAAAGAATGTAAGGACAAACATGGAACACAGTAATCCGCTTTTAAGAAATATTGATTCCCCTAAATTTATAACAATAGGCGAAGTTATGCTCCGCCTTACACCTCCTAACTATGACAAGATAAGAGTTGCTACAAGCTTCGATGCAAGCTATGGCGGAAGCGAAGCTAATATTGCACTGGCACTTGCAAATCTGGGAATCGATTCGACATTTTTTACAGTAGTACCTGATAATAGTCTTGGTAAATCAGCGGTCAGAATGTTAAGGAGTAACGACGTACACTGCACTCCTATAATCCTGACAACTCCTTTGGAGACACCAACACACAGGCTTGGTACTTACTATCTGGAAACAGGATACGGAATAAGACCAAGTCAGGTAATATATGATCGTAAACATTCTGCATTTAGTGAGTATGATTTTAGTAAAGTCGATATAGATGCACTGCTTAATGATTTTGACTGGCTTCATTTATCAGGAATAACTCCTGCTCTTTCTAAAAGCTGCGGTGATTTTATCTTAAGCTGCCTTAAGGTAGCCAAAGAAAAGAATATCACAGTAAGTTTTGATGGAAACTTTCGTTCAACACTTTGGACCTGGGAAGAAGCAAGAGATTTCTGTACGCTGTGTCTTCCATATGTTGACGTATTGTTTGGAATTGAACCATATCACCTTTATAAAGATGATGAAGATCATAATAAGGGCGACTGGAAAGATGGAGTTCCGCTCCAGCCTTCTTTCAAAGAACAGGATCAGATATTCAGACATTTTGTAGAAAAGTATCCTAACATCAAATGTATCGCAAGACATGTTCGTTATGCCCACTCAGGTTCTGAGAACAGCTTAAAGGCTTACATGTGGTATAACGGCGAGACTACAGAATCAAAGCTCTTCACCTTTAATATTCTAGACAGAGTAGGTGGCGGTGACGCATTTGCAAGCGGACTTATCTATGCAATGATGAAGGGATATGATGCAGATGAGATGATCAACTTCGCAGTTGCATCATCAGTTATCAAGCATACTATAAGAGGCGATGCCAACATAACAGATAATGCTGACACAATAAGAAATATGATGAATATGAACTACGATATTAAACGTTAAGTTTGATATAAATTTACCCTCAATTTTATATTTGGTTAAAAAATTTGTCGCACAGAGCTTTGATGTTCTGTGCGACAAGTTTTTACAGTGCAGCTTTGATCTTCTCGATCATTTCTTTGTATTCATCATCTGTAAGGAATTTCTTCTGAGGATTCATCTCAAAAGTTGTATTCCATTCAAATTCATCCTTGTACTTGGGAACAAGGTGCATGTGAAGGTGACAGCCTGTATCAGCATATGCACCGTAGTTGACCTTATCAGGATTAAAGGCTTTATGGATAGCCTTTGAAGCTCTGTTTACATCAGCAAAAAATGCTGTTCTGTCTTCATCTGAAATATCAACCATCTCACTTACATGATCCTTGTATGCTACTATGCAGCGGCCGGGATGGCTCTGCTCCTTAAAAAGAATAAGTGAGCTTACGGAAAGATCACAAATATAGATTCCGAAAGCATCAAGGTGCTCATCTCTCATACAATAACCACAGTTTACATCTTTTTTAATCTCTGACATATTATTCCTTTCCTATAGGACGTTGTATCAGTATTCTATTCGTCCATATCTTTTATATATTTTTAAAATATATTTACCTATAACAGTCATGATCTTTACATATCTTGTCGTCAATTTCGAGGCATACATTGTCTGCACTTATAGCAATAGCTCTTGCAGCAAATATTCCAACATAGACATATTCCGGGTCAACGGCTGTAAGCGTATAGTCATAGCCGGCTGTTACTGCTTCATAGCCTTCAATCTGTGCTTTATAGCCGTCTCTTGTAGACTCAATTATCATATGTCTTGTATCACCTGCTGAAGGCTCTTTGTTAAGCTTTCCACCTTCTACGTCAAGCTCTCCGCTTTTCCTTGCAAAGGTATTACTTCCCAATGGATATAATGAATTGAAAAGTACTCCTGCGCAAACATAGTCTCCAAGCAGTTCTCCAGTAACCTGATCTATATAAATATCATCTCTTACCATAAGGCCATATGCAGTAAAATCGCTCGGCCCACCTGCTTTATTAAAGCTTTCAAGCGTTATATCAGCACTTAATCTAAAGCTCTTTGAAACAGGAACTCTGACATAATACATCGCGATACCGTCTGATTTACTTGATATCTTGCCATTATTCCTGGTATTACCGGCAGAGATGAAAAATCTTCCATCTTCATTTTTTAATGTAAAATCTTTGTTGTCTCTAACAGTTCCGCTTAAGTCTCCAAAGCAGGTTCCATACCATACATTACCATTTGTATCATATGCTTTGGGCCAGTAACTGCTTCCCTTGTCAGGTCGTACATACACAGGATCCTTATACTCTTTATTGATAGACTTATCTACCCAGTATCCGGCATTATCTATAGGATCTGAATACTCGTCCTTAAGATATGATGAAAGAAGCGATGAGCTTTTCTTTATATCATTTGCAACAAGATAGGCATTAACAGCTGCTCCGTACAAACTTGTATGAGTCTCATCCACGCATATCTCTCTGGATCCCGTTCTTGCATGCATCATCAAGGTATCATTAATAGGATCATCATCCCTGTCTACTTTAAGTGCTATGTCAACTGTCTGTCTTGTAAGGTCACATACAGGAATCCCAAGGTCTCCGCCAAGATCCCTTACTGCCTTGGCATAGTCACCGTCAGATGTTACATGAACGAAGTCATCTTCATATTTACAAGTTTTATCTCTTCTTGCAATAGGAGTAGCAAGTACCACTGACGCACCTTTATCATTTGCAGGTTTAATATAGTATTCGTATAAACTGTTGGCAAAAGATCCTCCTGTATTCTTATCACCACTTGCTGATGTAAATGTCGCATCTCCTCTTTTCTCATCATTGTGGCCAAAGCCTATAATAAGAAAATCGCCCTCGGTTATACCATCTATAAAAGTCCTGTAATTATCGGTTACTCTAAAGCTCTTGGAGCTGGTACCTGATATTGCAAGATTCATGATCCTCAGATCATCTTTAAAATACAGATATAGTGCAGCTCCCCAGCCTACTCTTGGCATATAGTATTTATCATTGAAGCTTGAAACCGTACTATCTCCGACAACCCATAAGGTTGATTTATATTCCTTAGTCAACTCTACTCCTTATTGTCCGGCTGTACTGTTATAAATATCAAATAATTTCCCGGCCGGATTAAGGCCGGGAATTATCAGTCACTGTTTTAAGTTTACCGGTTCTATATTATCAGCAGCCAATTATCTCTTTAACTGTTGCTGCGATCTTCTCATCCTTGCAATCTTTGAAGAAGTTCTCTGCAAACTTCTCACCTGCAAAAGCTCCCTTTACAAGTTCCTGATCAAGACCTTTAAGGATAACTGACATATCCTGAACATAAGTTACTTTCTTAACTTCATCAAGGATCTTCTTATTTCTCTGCTCAGGTACTACTCTTTCCTTAGGATATCCGCCACCAAATGGCTCTGACCAGAGCTTTTCAAAGATATATTCAAGGTTAAGATCTCCGCCCCAGCCAAATCCAAGAGCAAATGGAAGTGATACAGCATTACCATCATTGATCTGTGCAAATGTGTATGCATCAAGAGGTGTCTCAACATGTCCGCAGATAACACCAGGGAATGAATTAAGTGCAAGCATTGCTCCTTCACCTGTTCCACATCCTGTTACTACGAAATCTGCAGCGCCACTGTTTAAAAGTGTTGCAGCAAGAATACCATTCTGTACATATGTAAGCTGAGCTGCATCATCAGCTGAGTACATACCGTAATTAACTACTTCAAAACCCTTGCTGTCAGCAACCTTCTTAAGTGCATTATAAATAACTGCATTCTTGGCTGCCTGTGAATTCTCGTTTATAAGTGCGATCTTCATATTTACCCTCCAATTTGTTTTAAACAAAGCAGGCGAACTTAAAACCAGTCCGCCTGTGATGTACTATTTCTTTAGACTATTACGTCATTTTACTTAGATCAGTCATTAACCTTTACATCTGGCTGCTCTTCTACTTCATCAGCAAACTTTGATTCGTCAAGGTTTGCAGGATCCTGTCCGATGTAAGCAGAGATACCACCATCAATATATACAACCTGACCATTGATGAAATCAGAAGCAGGAGAAGCAAGGAATACTGCAAGTCCCATAAGATCTTCTGTGTGTCCCCATCTCTGTGCAGGTGTCTTACTACGGATGAAACGATCGAATGGAGCCATTGATCCATCAGCCTGTTTCTCACGAAGAGGAGCTGTCTGAGGAGTTGCAATGTAACCAGGTCCGATTGCATTACACTGGATGTTGTACTGACCATACTCAGAACAGATGTTTCTTGTGAGCATCTTAAGACCGCCCTTAGCTGCAGCATAAGCTGAAACTGTCTCACGGCCAAACTCTGACATCATTGAACATGCATTGATGATCTTACCTGACTTCTTCTCCATCATATCAGGAAGAACTGCCTTAGAGCAGATGAATGGACCTGTAAGGTCTACGTTGATAACAGCGTTCCACTCGCCAATGCTCATCTCGTGCATAGGGATTCTCTTGATGATACCAGCATTGTTAACAAGGATATCGATTGAACCAACCTTCTCCTTAACATCAGCTACGAACTTCTGAACCTGCTCTTCGTTAGTAACGTCACATACTGCGCCGTATACTTCGATACCAAGCTTCTTGTATTCTTCATATCCTCTGTCTACAAGCTCCTGTTTGATATCGTTGAATACGATTTTAGCACCTGCCTCAGCATAAGCTTTAGCATAAGCAAGACCAAGACCATATGAAGCGCCTGTGATCCATGCAACCTTTCCCTTAAGAGAGAACTTGTCAAGAATGTTACTCATAATTTTTTCCTCCGTTTTGATATGTACTATTTATGTTAGTTTATTTTAATAGGCACAAAGAACTTCCCTATTTATTCATTTTCTTTTCCCACCTTTATTTAAAGATAGGAGTTATATACATTTGATATATGACGATTACAGAAGATCCTGCATTCTTACTTCATCCATATCGTCGAAGTCCTGATTTTCTCCAACCATTCCCCAGATGAAGGTGTAGTTTCTTGAACCTGATCCTGCATGAATTGACCAGCTTGGTGATATTACAGCCTGCTCATTACGCATGATGATATGTCTTGTCTCCTGAGGTTCACCCATATAGTGTGTTACAAATGCATCTTCAGGCATATCGAAGTAAAGATATACTTCCATACGACGGTCATGTGTATGACAAGGCATTGTATTCCAAACACTACCTGGCTCAAGGTGTGTCATACCCATTTCAAGCTGGCAGGACTCAACCTGACCCGGAAGGATGTACTTGTTGATTGTACGATGGTTGGCATCTTCCATTGTTCCAAGTTCCTTCTTGTTCTCAGCCTTGATCTCTACATCATATTCTTTCTCAGCCTTAGAATCCTTAAGAATTCGCTTTGTAGGATATGTCATATGTGCAGGTCCTGAGCACATATAGAACTTTGCAGGATTAGATGCATCCTTTGATGCAAATACGATATCCTTTGTACCCTTACCGATGTACATTCCATCGCGTGCTGCGATCTCATAAACCTCTCCATCAGCTGTAACTGTTCCGTCACCACCGATGTTGATGATTCCAAGTTCTCTTCTCTCAAGGAAGTACTGAGCACGAAGCTCGTCACCTGCTTCAAGCTTAAGCTCCTTGTTTACAGGCATTGCTCCGCCAAAAATGATACGGTCTATATGGCTGTATACAAGCTTAATCTCATCTTCAAAGAATACCTTTTCAACGAGAAATTCTTCTCTGAGTCTTTTTGTGTCGTAATGTTTGACATCTCTTGGTGATGCCGCTGTTCTAAGTTCCATTTCTTGTAAAACCTCCTTACCCGATAATACTTTTTATAATAAAAATATTATTTTGCGATACTATACTTAAACTGATAATTATTTATTCAAAAACTTATTTTCATATCCTTCAATACATCTTCTTGATACTTCTGCACTATCAGGTTTCGTATCTTCAAGTGTTGCATGAATATGATCTTTTCTTGTAAGAGCAAATTTGACAATCTCAGAATAATCCATATCGCCAAGTCCGCATCCCATAGATTTAACTTCATTTGCATCAAGTCTGCAGTCTTTGAGATGGATCATTGCAATATCTTTGCCAAGAATGTCTATAGTTCTTGCTATAGTCTCATTTCTCTTATCGTACTCATATGGTGATATAAGATTAACTGGATCAAATATGATCTGAAGATTTGGTGATTCTATCTGATCAAGTACGATCCTTGCTCTTTCAGGTGTTGATACAATATGACGCCATACAGGCTCAATCGCTATTATCTGACCTACGCTCTCAGCATACTTAACTACAGGCTTTAGACCATCAATAAATATTTTGAGTGCCTCATCAGATTTGGTTGCTTCAGGTTCATAATGATAATCTTCATTAGGCATACCTGTTTCTGTTCCCACAACTCCGGCTCCAAGAATTGAAGCAAATCTGAGATTTGCCATATATTCTTCCTGAATTGCCTTAAGTTTATCCTTAGATGGATTAGCCAGATTCTTGTAGCATCCGATTACCGCAACATCAAGATCTGCGGCTGCAAACTTCTTCTTAAGCCACATTGCATAGCCTGGAGTAAGTGCTTCTACGGATGATGGAATATCCTTAACTTTGGAAAGAGCAATATGCACACAGGAAAAACCCTGATTTCTGATATTTTTAAGTCTCTCTTCAAAGGGAACTTCCGCAGAATCATGGAATCTAAGTCCAAGTTCGATCATAACCTTCTCCTCTCTGTAGCCTTGTATAGCATGTCTATAAGATGACATTACTACTATACACAAGGCTCTTTTACTAATACTTTTGACTCTTAAGTCATATTATTTAATAAAACCCCATATTTACTTTAGCATAAATTCTGAAACACTGTTTCGCCTTATGGAACAAATATCATGCAAAAACGACCATTTCAATAATAAGAATCCAAAAAACTATTATTACTGAATTCCCTTTCTTACAAGGGCATCTCCATCCTGACCTTCTATATCCACATTATTAAGGATAAGATTTTGGACATTTTCAGCATATATTCCGGCTTTGCTGGTATCCGGAACGCCATTAGACATAGCCGGCTGACCTGCTCCTGCCTCCTTTTTATATCTGACTTTTACATTCTCCATCAGGATCTCCTCAATTGGAGACTCAGGAAGTCCCAGATAATATCCGGCTGCATACTCAGTATCAACCGCATTTATATTTCTGAATACAAGATGTCCTATTGAAGGAGTTCTGTCATCCTTTGGAAGTTCCTGCCTTGACTGAACATAATCAGTCTTACCGTCTGGATCGCAGAAATAAAAGCTGTTAACTACAAAAGGAGTAAGTACATGATCCATCTCTATATCTTCAAAAACTATGTTATCAAGAACAGAATCTTTGCCTCTTCCTCGTCTTGTCTTGATCCTTAATCCTCTGTCTGTATTATGGAACAGGCAATCCTTAACCTTTACATTATTAACACCACCTGCAATCTCAGATCCGACAGTTACAGCACCGTGGCCTGATTCCATAAGGCAGTGTGCCACAAGCATATTGGAAGATGGAAGTTTATGCTTTCTTCCCATATATATCTTGCCGGACTTTATTGCAATACAGTCATCGCCAAGTGAGAAGTGAACACCAAGAACATTCATGCCATCGCATGACTCTGGATCGAATCCGTCAGTATTTGGCGAGTTCCAGGGATTTTCAATCTTTACATCTATTACATCTATATTTTTGGAAAAATAAGGATGAAGTGTCCAGCAAGGTGACTGCTTAATAAGGAGTCCCGCAAGCATAATATCACTACAACTATTTACAAAGAACATATTAGGTCTTGCAACTGTAAAATGCTCTTTATCAATCTTCCACCAGTCTTCAAAACCTGCATTACCATTCAGGGTTCCATGACCATAAATTGTGCAGTTATGAGCTTCAAATCCGGTTATCATTGAAGCATACTGGCGAAGCGGATTGCCTTCCCAGCTTGCAAAGTTATATTCATCTTTTTCATCATAGCTTCTTACAATTCCCGGAAGGATTGGAAGCTTTGTCTTATCCTTGGTGCCTATAAGCTCAGCGCCTTCTGCAATTTCAATATTTATATGTCCTTTTATAAAAAGAGCTGTTACAGCATATTTGCCGGACGGAATAAGTACTCTTCCATCATTTGGACATACGTTTATTGCAGTCTGAATGGCAATGGTATCATCGTGAACTCCGTCGCATACAGCTCCGAAATCCATAACATTCATTGTTGCAGTCTCAGTCCCTGTATGAAAAGATATATTGTCTGATTCATACTCACTGCCAAACTTTATTTCGTATTCCATATCTGGATAAAGACCTGTAATAAGACTTATACAGCGATCTGTTGTACCCTTAACTGTTTCAGGTCTTGGAATTATCCCATTACCCTTTGGAATTATCTCATAGTCATATTTATTTATTGTATTGTATTTACCGCCATCATCTATCTTAAGAACAATAAAACGTGCGCCGGTTCTAATAATATTAAATGCCATGTCGACCTCTTTTACTTACTTTTCCTTATTTACTAAAGGCTGTTGCCATCATAAGAGCCCCTGTATATCCAGCATCTTTATGATCAGAATTCTCTTCAGGATCAAATGCTTTTTCAAATAATGAATCAGCCAGAGCCTTATACTTTTCTGATGATATATGACCTTCTTGTATACTTTTTAAAAGAATATATGCAGAAATGATAATATCTTTATCTTCAAGTTCAAGTACCTTTTCAAAGTCCTCATTCTTAAAGAACAGTTTTTCAATACCCTGTCTTAAGATATCTTCCAAAAGCCTGTAATCTTCATATATCTGAATACTAAGTACGCTTAGGCAATCAACAACAGATTTCAGAAAAAGGATCTTATCTGAAAGACCTATACTTCTTTCTTTATCATTATTAACCAGTTCAAATGCATCTCTGAATCTGTCACAGATATCATTATATCCGTTCTTCTTGTTCCATCTTGTTTCGTAATCAGTGTAGAAAGGCATATAGTTCTGGAAATTCTTAAGACTTGAAGCCTTAACGCTGCTATCATCGGACTTTAGAAACTTAGAAAGCTTTTTATAGATCAGGCCAGAAAATTCTTTATATTTGTCTTCACCTGTTTCGTCAAAAGCAAAGTCACTCATAATACCTATATCAAATAAAGAAAGACCATTTTCATCATTATCATAAGTCTTATCAAGAAACTTTTCTTTTTGCATGATAACTGAATCCAAGTATCGTATTACATAGTCAAAATAAGCTTTATCCTTGGTCATTTTGTACATGCATACACATCCGTTTAATACATATGCATGATCAACTACAGGTATATCAACATCCAAAGGCGCATTACTGATATAATTCTTAGCTATGCCAATAAGCTTTTCATGTGTTTCACATCTCATTATCAAATATTCTCCCAAAGCCGAAAAAATAAGCATGTAAGTACTTACATTTATAAGTATTATACACGTTTTTATGTGGTTTGACGATACAAAATTTCTAACTATTTTTTGAGCAATATTACAAATTTTTTTGTAAGTTAAATAAGTTACTTTCCATGCAATTTGCAGATTCAATAACAAAAAGGCGAAAGAACCTTGCAGCTCTTTCGCCTTTCCGACTATGAGTAACAGCTTTTAAACTGATACTGCCGATAATATCGAATTACCTTGCCTGTTTATAATAATCAGGCATATGAATAAAACAAAATCTTAATATGATGCCAGGATTACTCCTTAACCGCACCAACATTTACACCCTTTACAAAGAAATCCTGAAGGAAAGGATATGCTGCCATGAATGGAAGGATAGCACATACGATCGCTGCATAGTAAAGAGTTTCCTGTGCTACGTTGTATTGTGTCGTCGGAGTATCACCATCCATGATCATAACTCTGAGCTGATACTGGAAGTTAACGAACTTAGTGTCAGTAATATAAATCTGAACTGTACTATAATCGTTCCAAACAGTAACAGCGAACATAAGTCCGATTGATGCAAGTGCTGCCTTGGAAAGAGGAAGTACTATCTTGAAGAAGATTCCCATAGGGCTGCAACCATCAATCTTAGCTGCTTCATAAAGTGAACCAGGAATTCCTTCGAAGAAGTTCTTCATAAGTACAAGGTTATATACGTTCATACCATGTTTGAAAACAAGGATCCATGTGTTATTAACAAGACCGAGCTGTTTCATAACAAGGTATTCAGGAATAAGACCACCGGAGAAGATCATAGTTACAAGAAGGAAATATGAGAAAAATGTTCTTCCGGGCATGTCATACTGGTTAAGTACATAACCACCAAGTGTTGCCATAACAAGACCAACAAGTGTTCCTACTATTGTAGTCCAAACTGAGTTCCAGAATGGAAGGTAGAGCTTGGATGTCTGGAAAATTGTCTTATATCCATCAAATGTTGGCTGTGTAGGCCAGAGTTTGAACTGGTAAATACCAACAGCGTTGAATGAATCAACTACAACCTTCCAAAGCGGAATGATAATGATAAGTGAAATGATTATAAATATAAGATAGTTGACAACATCAAATACATGTATGCCTGACTTCTTATGTAATTTTGCTTTTGCCATCTTCCGCGTCCTCCTTAAATAATACCGCGTCCGCGGACTTTTTTACTTGCATAGTTACTAAGTAACATGAGAATACAACCAACTACTGATTTAAACAAACCAACCGCAGTAGTATAGCCGTAATCAGGAATGAACTGCAGGAATGTCTGACGATATATGTAAGTGGAGATAACATCTGCTACATCATATACACGTGAGTTATAAAGAACGAATACAGGCTCGAAAATGTTAAGAACCTTAGCTACGTTAAGAATAAGTACGATAATGATTGTATTAGCAAGTTCAGGTACAGTTACATACCAGATCTTCTGAAGTCTTGAAGCACCATCAATATCTGCTGCTTCATAAATCTCAGGATTGATTCCGGCAAGAGTTGCAAGGAAAATAACTGTTCCCCAACCTGTTTCCTTCCACATATTGATCAAATAGAATATTGGTCTCCACATTTTTGTAGAGTGAAGGAAGTCGATACTTGTTGAAATAACTCCCCATTCTTTTAAAGTCTCATTAATGAAACCTGTGGATGAATTGGATAAGAAAAGTGTAAAGATAGCTGCCACAACCGCATATGACATGAAGTGTGGAAGATATATAACTGTCTGGAATGCCTTCTTAGCGACGATATTGCCCATTTCATTAAGAAATACAGAAATTATAACTGCGGCAAATGTATTGATAAGAAGTTTTGCGATTGAAATAATTAATGTGTTTTTAAGAGCTGACCAGAATTCTGCTTTTGCAAACATAGTCTGGAAATTCTCAAGGCCTACCCATTCGATACTCTTAAGCTTATAGCTGTAGAAAGAATATCTTACACCAAGCATTGGCCAGTAGTACATGATAATAACAAAGATGAATACAGGGAGGAACATGAGGTAATATCCTCTTGAGTTCCACATTCTCTGTCCGAGAGGCTTCTTGTTTTTAACTACGCCTTCAAGAGCAAGATCAGCCTGCTTTTGCTTTTTACTCATAGTTTTGTATTTCCTTTCATAATGCAGTAAATCTCACCGTGTAATTTTCAGAAAAAATCCTGCCTCCGTATAAACGCGAGGCAGGATCAGAATTTCTGAATCTTACAGCCTTTTTACCTCAACTCAGGTCGTATGATATTACTGAGCGTTAAGTTCTTCAAGAATAGTAGCAGAAACATCACCATACTTGTCGATGTAATTCTGTACAGCCTGCTCAGGTGTGATGTCACCTACAACTGCCTGGTTCATCCAAGTTGTCTTATCTGTTACCATGTCTGCTTCGTAGTTAGTAAGAGTTTCGCTAGATGCTGCTGCAGGAGCGTCTACGCAGTTCTCTGTGAAGAACTGGTTACCTTCTACAACGAGATCTGTATTATCTGCATATCCGTTTGTAAGTGGAGCAATTACAAGGTTAGCATCAAGGAAGTTCTTCTTCCAAACTGTGTTCTCATCGTTAGGAGACTGCTTAAGGTGGAACTCACCTTCTGCATAGCTGTATTCCTTAGCATCTTCTGTTCCAGCATTTGTTGTGAACTCTTCTGCTTCTGTTGACCAGTGAACGCCTTCAGCACCATATGTCCAAAGTGTCTGTACTGTGTCGCCATCAAGCATTGTATCGAAAAGGATATCGAAGATAGCCTGCTCACGAGCGCTGTCTCCATCACCATCATCTGTGATTGTAAGAACAGGAGCTTCTCTGTTAAGGTATCCGCCCCAGCTGTCCTTGATCTCCTGGATAGGAGCAAGTTCAATGAGTTCAGAATCTACACCGTTTCCAATGAGCTTATCTGTAAGGTTCTGATACCATGTACCAGCCCAGTATGTGAATACACCTGAAGATGTTGACTGGTCATTTGAGAACCATTTTTCACGAGCCTGCTTTGTACCAGCTTCCTCTGTATCAGGATCGATAACGCCATCAGCATAACCCTGGTGAAGTCTTGTAAGAGCATCGATTGTAGCCTGCTCTGTGAAACCATCTACCCATGTACCATCAGAGTTCTGATAGAATGCAGGGTAAGCATCCTGCCAGAATTCAGGCATGTAGTTGATGTATGGAGCTTCATCAAGCTTACCGTAACCAGCAGCGATAACACCGTATGTACCAGCTGATCCGTTTCCATCAGGATCATCATTTGTGAATGCCTGAAGCATCTTGTAATAAGAATCGAAATCTGTGATATCAGCCTCAGTCATTCCTACTGCATCAAGCCATGCCTTCTTAACATATGTTACACATCCGTTACCATATGTAGGAGCGAATCCGTAAAGAGCTCCGTCTGAAGTCTTAAGATTCTCATTGATCTGTGTAAGTGTAAGACGTGACTGGAATTCTGCATTTGCATATGCATCAGACATATCCCAAAGAAGACCTGTTGTCTGATACTGTCTGAGCATTGTAGCGCTCATGATAAGAGCATCAGGATATTCTCCATCACCAGCTTCACCTGTTGTAAGGAGACGAGAAACTGTTCCTGAATAATCAGAGTGATCAAGCTGTGTGATATTAAGATCTACATGATAACCAAACTTCTCTTCGATTGCAGCTTCCCACTGCTCTACGAATGCATCCTGTCCTGCATCAACTGTAGCTGTGAGTGTTCCATCGAATACAAGGTTGATCTGGCTGAGCTGATAATCACTACCAGCTTCTGTTGAAGATCCGCTCTCAGTGTTTGAAGCCTGTGTTGAATCACCAGTACTGCTTCCTGTTTCTGTTGAGGATCCGCATCCTGCGAGTACCCCTACCATTGCTGCTGAAAGAAGCAATGATATCGCTTTCTTTTTCATAAAATTACCCTCCTTAAAAATGTATAGAAATGTAAGCGTTTTCACCAACTTATGTGTTTAATTTAGCATGTAAGAAGTACTATTTCAAGCTATATTTTCATAAATAATTGCCAAAAATGCAAACA
>NZ_JAILQF010000179.1 GCF_024699075.1 Butyrivibrio sp. | reverse complement strand
AGCCAAGTTTAAGATAAAGCTTATTAATTCTTTATCTGAAGTTGTTAATTATTAGTTTGATGTAAATGTTCGTATCAAAGTCGTATTCATAGAAGACTATATGGTATCTAATGTAGAGTTTATCTTTGCGGCAGCAGATGTATATGAGCAGAAATATACAGCAAGACGTGAAGCAACATGAACAGGTAATATGAAGATGATGCTCAAAGGAGCAGTTACTGTAGGTACAATGGACGGTGCAACTGTTGAGATCGTAGGAGAAGTTGGAGAAGATAATGCATTTATCTTTGGTATGTCTTCTGATGAAGTAATCGAGCATGAGAGAAAGAATGACTATGATCCTATGAGCATCTATAATAATGATGCAGTGATCAAGAAGACGGTAGATCGTCTTATTGATGGAACTTTCAGTAAAGATAAGGAGCTCTTCAGACCTTTATGGAATTCTCTTCTTAATACAAAGGATACAAGTAAGGCAGATACTTATTTTATCCTTAAGGATTTCCATTCATATGCTGATGCACAGGCAAGAGTCAGAGAGGCTTATGAAGATAAGTCAGGATGGGCCAAGATGGCAATGCTCCAGACAGCCTGCTGCGGCAAGTTCTCATCAGACAGAACTATAGAAGAGTATGTTAAGGATATATGGCATCTTGATAAGATCAAGGTATGATTTTTGAACGTAAATTGCAGAAACACGCATTTACTGCGTGGGTCGTGATTCAATAATGTATGAATTATTGAACGTAAATAGTTGATAGCTGCCCTCTTTACCGGACTTTGGTTCTGTAAAGAGGGCTTTTTGTTTCAGTGAAGAAGATTGTAATCATCATTTCATTAATTTCGTAACTTGATTATATAGTCATATAATTGTATATTTATAAAAGTAGGATTGTATACACGTATATCACTTTCGATGATCGTAGAGTATGGCAGGAGGTACAGATGATCACTACTACTAAAAACGGCGCATATCTTGTAAATGGTACAGATCTTATAGAAGATAGCGCAGAAGCTTTAGCAGAAGTTGCAGCAAAAACAGGCAAGACCGTAGACAAAGACGAAGCTAAAAAAGGCACTATTGCCTATAGTATTCTTAAAGCCCACAATACTTCGGGCAATATGGATGATCTTCAGATTAAGTTCGACAAATTAACATCCCATGATATTACATATGTTGGTATTATTCAGACCGCACGTGCATCAGGACTTACAAAGTTCCCAATTCCATATGTTCTTACCAACTGTCATAATTCACTTTGTGCAGTAGGCGGTACTATTAATGAAGATGACCATATGTTCGGTCTTACAGCTGCCAAGAAATATGGCGGAATGTATGTTCCACCTCACCAGGCAGTTATTCACCAGTTTGCAAGAGAGGTTCTTGCTACAGGCGGTGGAATGATCCTTGGATCTGATTCACATACAAGATATGGCGCACTTGGAACTATGGCAATGGGAGAAGGCGGACCAGAGCTTGTTAAACAGCTCCTTAGCCAGACCTATGATATCAAGATGCCAGGCGTTATAGCTATATATATGACAGGAGAGCCTGTAAAGGGTGTAGGTCCTCAGGACGTTGCCCTTGCTATAATCGGAGAAGTATTCAAGTCAGGCTATGTCAAGAATAAGGTTATGGAGTTTGTAGGACCTGGTGTTTCAAGCCTTTCTGCAGATTTCCGTATCGGCGTTGACGTTATGACTACAGAGACGACCTGTCTTTCATCTATCTGGCAGACAGATGAAGAAATCGAAAGCTTCTATGAGATCCATGGAAGAAAAGATGATTACAAGAAGCTTTCACCTTGTGATGTTACATATTATGACGGCGTAGTAAAGGTTGATCTTAGCACTGTAAGACCTATGATCGCTATGCCATTCCATCCTTCAATCGCATACGAGATTGATTTTGTTAACGAAAACCTTGAGCAGATGCTTCATGAGACAGAAGAAAGAGCTAAGGTTTCATTTGGCGATAAGATTGAGTATTCTCTTAAAGATAAAATTGTTGACGGCAAGCTCCTTGTAGATCAGGGTATCATAGCAGGCTGTGCTGGAGGCGGATTTGAAAATATCTGTGCTGCAGCTGATATCATGAAGGGTCGCTACATAGGTGCTGATAAGTTCACAATGTCTATTTATCCTGCTTCAACACCTATTTATATGGAACTTTTGAAAAACGGCGTTGCAGCTTCACTCCTCGAGACAGGAACTGTTCTTAAGACAGCTTTTTGCGGACCTTGCTTTGGTGCCGGAGACACTCCTGCAAACAACGCATTCTCTATCCGTCACTCAACACGTAACTTCCCTAACAGAGAAGGCTCTAAGGTACAGAACGGACAGATTTCTTCAGTTGCACTTATGGATGCAAGATCTATTGCAGCTACAGCTGCTAATAAGGGCTTCCTTACGCCTGCAACCAAGTTCGATGGAGAATTCAATAAGTATACATATCACTTTGATGCTAATATTTATAAGAACCGTGTATTTGATTCAAAGGGAGTTGCAGATCCTGATGCTGAGATCCAGTTTGGACCAAATATTAAGGACTGGCCTAAGATGGAGGCTCTTCCAAAGGATCTTGTGCTTAAGGTTGTATCTGAGATTCATGATCCTGTTACAACAACAGATGAACTTATCCCTTCAGGTGAGACATCATCTTACAGATCCAATCCTCTTGGACTTGCAGAGTTCACTCTTTCAAGAAAAGACCCAGAGTATGTAGGCCGTGCCAAGGAGATTCAGAAGGCTGAGACAGCACTTGTTGCATCAGATGATCCTTATAAGGCAGTGCCTGAACTTGAAAATATAATTGAGACTATCAAAAAGTGCGGAAACGATGTTAAAATGGATGTTGAGAGCATTGGCTTTGGTTCTACTATCTTTGCAGTAAAGCCTGGTGATGGATCAGCGCGTGAGCAGGCTGCATCTTGCCAGAAGGTACTTGGCGGATGGGCTAACGTAGCTAATGAATATGCTACAAAGCGCTATCGCTCCAACCTCATTAACTGGGGTATGCTTCCATTAATTATTAAAAAAGGTGACATTCCATTTAAGAATCTTGATTATATTTTCCTTCCCGGAATAAGAGAAGAAGTTGAGAATAAGTCAGATACTATCAAGGCTGTTGCTGTAAGTGGAAATGAGACCAGGGAGTTTACAATGACTCTTGGTGATCTTACAGATCATGAAAGACAGATCATTCTTGATGGTTGTCTTATCAATTTTAACAGACAGAAATAAATATATAGGAATGCATCAATTATAACTTTGGGGGATTGCTTTTTTATGCTGACTCATAATAAGAGGGCTTTAATTGGTATTGCACTTGTTTCCTGTATCACACTTGTATCCGGATGCTCAGAATCTGCTACGGAAATAAATCCAATAACAGATACGATACAGGAGAATGCACTGGTAACACCGGATCCGGCTCTTGAAACAGCAGAAGAAATTGAAAGCATATCCCCCAGTGTTTTGGTTGATCAAAATGGATATAGGACGGGAGCTTCGAAAACTGTGCTTTTT
>NZ_JAILQF010000170.1 GCF_024699075.1 Butyrivibrio sp. | reverse complement strand
CAACTGGATCCCAGAATCAATTGGTGAAGGAAGATTCGGTAAGTGGCTTGAGAACATTCAGGACTGGGCAGTATCTCGTGACAGATATTGGGGAACACCTCTTAACATCTGGGAATGCCCTGACTGTGGCAAGAAGATCGCTGTAGGATCAAAGAAAGAGCTTGCTGAGCTTTCAGGTGATGAGTCAGCTCTTACAACTGAGCTTCATCGTCCTTATGTTGATAACTATTTCATTAAGTGTGATGAGTGCGGCGGCACAATGAAGCGTGTTCCTGAAGTTATCGACTGCTGGTTCGATTCAGGTGCAGCTCCATATGCAGAGCTTCACTATCCTTTTGAAAACAAAGAGCTTTTTGAAAAACAGTTCCCTGCACAGTTCATCTCAGAAGCAGTAGACCAGACTCGTGGATGGTTCTATTCACTTCATGCAGAGGCTACACTTCTTTTCAATAAGCCTGCATTTAAGAACGTTATCGTTCTGGGTCTTGTACAGGATGAGAACGGACAGAAGATGAGTAAGTCAAAGGGTAATGCTGTAGATCCTATGGAAGCACTTAATCAGTACGGCGCAGATGCTATCAGATGGTACTTCTATACAAACTCCGCACCATGGCTTCCTTCAAGATTCTATGGTAAGGCAGTTCAGGAAGGACAGCGTAAGTTCCTTGGAACACTTTGGAATACATATGCATTCTTCGTACTTTATGCTAATATTGATGGCTTTGATGCTTCTAACTATAAGCTTGAAAAAGATAAGCTGACTGTAATGGATAAGTGGATACTTTCACGTCTTTACTCTACTATCGAAGCAGCAGATAAGAATCTTGAAAGCTACAAGATTCCTGAAGCAGCTAAGGTTATGGATAAGTTTGTTGACGATCTGTCTAACTGGTACGTTCGTCGTAGCCGTGAGCGTTTCTGGGCTAAGGGAATGGAACAGGACAAGATCTCTGCTTACATGACACTTTATACATGTCTTGTTGAGATCTGTAAGGCAGCAGCTCCTATGGTTCCTTTCATGACAGAAGAGATCTATCAGAATCTTGTCAGAGAGAACTTCAAGGATGCTCCTGAGTCAATCCACCTTTGCGATTATCCATCTGTTAACGCAGAATATGTTGATAAGCAGCTTGAAGAGGATATGGAAGAGGTTCTTGATATAGTAGTACTCGGCCGTGCTTGCAGAAATGCCTGCAACATGAAGAACCGTCAGCCTCTTGGACAGATGTATGTAAAGAATGATAATGAACAGAGCAAGGATCTTAGCGACTTCTATCAGGAAATCGTAAGAGATGAGCTTAATGTCAAGGCTGTTACATTTACAGATGATGTTCGTGAATTTACAAGCTATACATTCAAGCCACAGCTTAAGACAGTAGGACCTAAGTATGGTAAGCTCCTTGGAGGAATCAAGCAGTATCTTTCACAGCTTGATGGTAACTTAGCAATGGATACACTTAATGCAGAAGGTTCAATTAAGTTTGATGTAAATGGCGAAGCTGTTGAACTTACCAAAGAAGACCTTCTTATCGATATGACTCAGAAGGAAGGCTTCATGAGCCAGGAAGACTGGGGTATCACAGTAGTCCTTGATACTAATCTTACAGAGGAACTTGTTAACGAAGGTCTCGTAGCAGAAGTAATCTCCAAGATCCAGACAATGCGTAAGGATTCAGGATTCGAAGTTATGGACAGAATCGTAGTATCTCTTACAGGATCTGAGAAGGTAGCTGCAGCTGTTAAGGCTGACGAAGTTGCTCTTTCAACCAAGGTACTTGCTGATTCTATCAATTATGATCAGGATCTTGATAGTGCGAAGGATTGGGATATCAACGGCGAAAGCTGTAAGATCGGTGTTAAGAGAGTTTAAGATTAAAGTATAATCTTATTACACCAGAATAATTTTAATATTGAAAAGGGAGAGAATAGTTTTGAAATAAACTATCCCCTCCCTTTTTTTGTGGTCTTGTAGAACAAAACTACGACTTCAAGCCTTTCATATGGATGAGAAGCATTATAGAAAGAATGAATGTTAGTCTGGAAACGCTAGGGGAGAGCTTAATAAAGTTCCAATATTTCTTTAACAGAGAAAATAAATTTTGGATATGAAGTTTTTCTAAAACCAACCGACATCTATTTAGGACATAAAGCGGGAATCCTCGGTAATTCAATTACCGAGTAGTTCACGCGTCATTTGTAGTAAATAATATAAGATAATTCACCTTGCTAATCATCAAATGCCCTATACGCCCGCATTAGATAATTGGCATAAGGCATTTTCTATAGTCATTTACTATAGATCTTAGGAATTCCAAGATAATTAAAGGTATTACATATGAAAAAAATAATAATAGACTTGTTGCTGGTGCTTAACATGGTAGTATGTATGGCTGGCTTTAGTGTACAGAAAGCTTATGCAGGAACAGCATCAGATAATGGCAATATAGCAGGCCTGGCATCTAAAGATGATACGGATATTTCATCTTCTTATATCAGCATTTACGAAGAAGAGTGGTATAAAGAGACTCTTAAGGCAGGAATTCTTTCGACAGGTACCAATGGAAGATTGGAAAATTTAATCAGAAAACTACAAAAGGGCAAAAAAGTTACTATAGCACTTATAGGCGGCTCTGTAACAGAGGGCGGCGGAGTCCTTGATCCTGCCCAGTCTTATGGCGATCAGTTTATAGCTTCTCTAACAGAGAAATATCCTAAAGCCAAGATAGAGTATGTCAATGCCGGAGTGGGCGGGACCTCCTCTGCTATTGGAGCCCTAAGATATGACAGGGACGTTACTAAAAAGTGCTCCAAAACTCCTGATCTTGTAGTAGTAGAGTTCTCGGTCAATGACCAGGAGGATCCTACAAACGGCCGTGCATATGAAAGCCTTATAAGACAGATCCTTGAAACAGATGATGAGACTGCAGTAGTACAGATGTTTGCTGTATTTAAGTCAAGGTGGAATACGGAAGATCTCTACAAACCAGTTGGCATTCTGTACGGAACACCTATGGTAAGTGTTAAGGAAGGTACTCAAGCAGCCTTTGAAGCAGGGTATCTTAATAATCAGTTATACTTTAGTGATGATTATCATCCGACAGCCCTTGGTCATAAGATCATGGCTGATACACTGATGAATCTTGTGAATGAAGTTGATGACGCGGTCGCAGCAGGAACTGCAACAAAGTCTATAGCTCCTGTACCTGCCACATACTTCTATTCACCTGACTTCCTTAATATGAAGCTTGTAAGCAGCAAGGATTCAAATGGTGCTAAGGTTACAAGGGGGAGCTTTTCACAGACTGATACTCAGGTTCATGCGCTGGTCAGGAACGGTGAAGTTACATTCCCTTATAACTGGTCGCATGATGTAAGTAGTAATGAGCCATTTGTATTAGAAGTTACCTGCAAGAATATTCTCTTTGATTATAAGAGATCAATCAGTGCTGAATATGGTAAAGCAGAAATCTATGTAGATGGCGAACTTGTGGCTGCCCTAGATGGCTACAAGTTTGATGCCTGGAATAACAGTTATATTGAACTTGTTTATGATTCGCAGGAAGTAGTCAAGCATAAGCTGGAAGTCAGGATGGCTGAAGAAGACAAGGACAAGAAATTTACGATCCTTGGTATAGCTTATTCTGATAAGAAGATGACCTATACTCAGGATGCGAGCGTCCTAGAATATACTGCGGGAAGTGAGCACATTGATTACTAGATACAATAGACTGATGTAGCTGCCTTATTCGGAATATGTGGCAACTACATCAGAATTTGCTGCATCTTTTATGTGATTCTATGTAGATATAAAGTGATCTGCACGATACTGCCTTTTGGACATCTCTTTTGAAAAAGATATACAGATGGAATAGTTAGAAAAGGGCAGGATCAGCGGCTTTCCATGGTTTCTTTGATCGCAAAGTAAGCAGGCTTTGGTTCGTAGTCTTTATTGAATATACGGGTATTTGTAGTATCGCCTTCTCTATAGTGATCCACAAGACCAAAAAGTGTTACACATGTAATATTGGCAGGACCGCCTGACTGCGTATCCATATCCATTAAAAGCTTGAAGACATCGCCATATCTTTGAGCCTGCTTCTCAAACTGCTCGTCTGTTTCTTCGTCTACACCAATTGAAAGCTCTGTGATCTGGATCTCAAGACCAAGTTCAGCAAATTTGGTAATGGCAGCTTTTATGGTTGTGTCGTTAGGATAGTCAATGCTCCAGTAGCCTTGCATGCCTATTCCATCGATAAGACCTTTTTCTTTGAGGCAACTGCACAGATCATATATGCCCTGAGTTTTGGGAGACTGGTAAGTATTGTAGTCATTGTAGAAGAGCTTGACGTCATCTGCTACATATTTTCTAGCATAGGTAAAAGCCATCTCTACATAATCTTCACCGATCGTATCGTACCAGGGATTGGGATCTTCACCACATTTGGTCCTACACATGAAGTAGCTGTCAGGGTCATAAGAAGAAGGCTCAACAGCTTCATTTACAACATCCCAGCAGTATATAACTCCCGGATACTCTTCCTGGCAATGTGTCACAAGCTGTTTTATGTAGCTTTCCATTCTAAGAAGCATTGTATCTTTATCAACATATTCGCCATCATCAGTATAACCTTCTCTGAAGAACCAGCCTGGAGCCTGAGTGTGCCATACAAGAGTGTGGCCTCTCATCTTCATGCCGTTTTCTTTACACCAGTTTAGTGTAGGATCGATGGAAGAGAAGTTAAGAACAGGTTCTTCATTACCATTTTTAAGATTATCCTGAGAGCCAAACTGATCAAGTATATAACCACTCTTCATGAGATTGGTCATAGTGCAGCTGTTAAAATGTTCCTTGCACATATCCATATATTCAGGGATATTAAGTGTCTGGTTTTCAAGAGTGCTTCCATTAATTCCAACTCCAAGACTGAAATATTCAGTACATAAGTTTTTGAGCGGGACTACATCGCCTGTAAGGTCTGTTTCAGTAGATTCTTCTGCATTTGTATCTGGGTTTTCGGATACAGAAGCGTTAGCATCTGCTGATGTAGAAGTGCCGGTTTCTGATTCTGTAGCACCAGTCGATGCACTACTTACAGTTTCTGCTTCTGATGAGGATATGCCAGAAGAAGCCTGACTTTGACCGGGAGATGCCTTACCTGAACATCCGGAAAGAAGTGCTGCTACAAGAACTGCTGATAGTAATTTACGTATTTTCATTGTGTCCTCCCATATATAGTTTTGCTATTGTTACGTTGAATATACAGTATAAGCCGCACCATTTCTTATCAATGCTTGTCATTGTCTTGCGTCTGATTGCTTTATTGATATATAAATATGCTGTAAGGATTTAAGATTGTTTATAATGTGCGAAGTTTGAGAATATAAGTTTTAAAATATCTTGAATGTATGTTTTAATAGTGAATGAGTATATTACAAACAGTCTTATCGACTTTCGAATTTGATATCTTGGTAAGCTGATAATGTTTTAGATAAGAAAATCATTAATTTACAGCCAAAGGTAATCAAAATGCAAGGAAAGTAATTTATTTATATGTGCGAAGTTTGAATTAGTAATTAAATTAGTATATAGAGAGAAGGAATGATAATGGAGAAAATAGTCAGAAAAGGACATGAAGCTGTAATGGAGCAGCATATACATGAAAACGGGATGGAATATCTCACTTTCCCAAAGCTTGATGCGACAGGAATTGTAAGCCATGCCTTTAGCACAAGGATTGGTGGTGCATCAAAGGGATATTTTAGTCAGACCAATTTCAGCTTCACAAGAGGAGATAATAAAGAGGACGTAGAAGAAAACTATAAGCGTATGGCGCAGATACTTGGCTATGGAAGAAGTCTTGAGCATTTCGTAACAACTTTTCAGACTCATACAACCAATATCATGCGTATAAAAGCTGAAGATATGGGTAAAGGCGTATGCAAGGACAGAAACTATGTTGATGTGGATGGAATGATAACTAATGAACCAGGGATTATACTTACTACTTTTCATGCAGACTGCCCTCCTGTATATTTTGTAGATCCTGTAAATAAGGCTATAGGCCTGTCTCATTCGGGCTGGAAGGGGACTGTAGGAAGAATTGGTGCAAGAACTATAGAAGCTATGAACAGAGAATTTGGAACAAAGCCCTCTGACCTTATCTGCGCTATAGGTCCTTCTATATGTACAGACTGCTATGAAGTAAGCAGCGACGTAGCTGAAAAGTTCATAGAGGAGTTTAAGTTAGAAGATATTCCTGAATATGATATTGAATCTGTAAATAGTGAGGTTAACAATAAATCATCTTATATACAAAATAATAAAACTGATGATAATCCATTACATAGCCTAAATGGTAAGGATATTGACAAGTTACCTCATATTCTTTATAAAAAAGAAAATGGCAAATATCAGCTAAACCTCTGGGAAGCTATAAGGATAACGCTACTTGAAGCAGGCGCTTATAAAGATAACATCAGCATTACTGATGTGTGCACAAAATGTAATCCTGACTATCTGTTTTCTCACAGGATAGCCGGTGAAAAGCGTGGAAATCTTGCAGCTTTTTTAGTTTTAAATACTTAGATTTCGCTCATTATAAATGATCATATTTCTTTTACATAGTTTGGATTGAATACCTAATGAAAAAAATTAATTAATCCGATATACTTATTGATGTGTGTGCATTAGGGTGTATGCCAGAAGGCATGGGGAAGATGGCAGTTCGATCAGGAAAAACTAGTTCAAATAATTGTACTATATTTGCCATTTTCAACAAAAATGAAGTACAATATATATGTATTTTGTCCTAGAATAATTACTTTGTTTCTAAAATATCCACCGTTAAAAATGTCTATTATATAAATATTTTATATTCCGGAGGTATACATATGGCCAAAGCTAAGCCGAAGTCATCTTTTGACAAGGAATTGTTCAAACGCAGTGTCTTATACAATATCAAAACTCTCTACAGAAGAACTTTAGAAGAAGCAACCCCCCAGCAGATATATCAGGCAGCGAGCCTTGCCATTAAAGATCAGATAATTGATCAGTGGATGGATACTCAAAAAGCCATGGATGAACAGGATCCTAAGATAGTGTATTACATGTCCATGGAATTTCTGATGGGTAGAGCATTTGGTAATAACCTTATCAACCTTCGTGCATATGAAGGTGTTGGCGAAGTACTTGATGAGCTTGGAGTAGATCTTAATCTTATTGAAGATCAGGAACCAGATCCTGCTCTTGGTAATGGTGGTCTTGGACGTCTTGCAGCATGCTTCCTTGATTCACTTGCTTCTCTTAATTATGTTGCTTATGGATGCGGAATCCGTTATAAATACGGAATGTTCCGTCAGGAGATACATGATGGTTATCAGGTTGAAAAGCCCGATGACTGGCTTGTAAATGGTAATCCGTTTGAGCTTCGCCGCCAGGAATATGCCAAGGAGATAAAGTTCGGCGGACACGTTACAATGTATCAGGACGAAAACGGAAGAACCATGTTCAGGCAAGAGGATTATCAGGCTGTACATGCAATTCCTTATGATCTTCCTATACTTGGATATGGCAACAACGTAGTTGATACTCTTCGTATCTGGGACGCAGAACCTGTTAATAATTTTCAGCTTGATTCCTTTGATAAGGGTGATTATCAGAAGGCTGTAGAACAGGAGAATCTTGCTAAGCAGATATGTGAAGTCCTTTATCCTAATGATAATCATATAGCAGGTAAGGAACTTAGACTTAAGCAGCAGTACTTCTTCATCTCTGCTTCTGTTCAGACTGCTGTTCAGAAATATCTTAAGAATCATGATGATATCAGAAAGTTTTATGAAAAGAATGTATTCCAGCTCAATGATACACATCCTACAGTAGCTGTAGCAGAACTCATGAGAGTCCTTATGGATGACTATTATCTTGAGTGGGATGAAGCCTGGGATGTAACTACAAAGACCTGCTGCTATACTAATCATACGATCATGGCTGAAGCGCTTGAAAAGTGGCCACAGGACCTCTTCCAGAGACTTCTTCCACGTATATATCAGATAGTAGAAGAGATCAATAGAAGATTTAATATAGAAATAGTAAACAGATATTCTAATGATCATAATGCAAATATTGATGAAAAGATCCGTAAGATGGCTATCCTTTATGATAACCAGGTACGAATGGCTCATCTTGCAATTGTTGGAAGCCACTCAGTTAACGGCGTTGCCAAGCTTCATACTGAGATCCTTGAAAAGAGAGAACTTAAGGATTTCTATGAGATGATGCCTGAGAAGTTCAATAATAAGACCAATGGTATTACTCAGAGAAGATTCCTTATGCATGCTAATCCTCTTCTTGCAAAATGGTGCACGGATAAGGTTGGTGATGGCTGGGTAACAGATCTTACAGCTTTAAAGGGAATCAAGAAGTCTGCAGGAACAGCTAAGGCCCAGAAGGAATTCATGGCTATTAAGAAAAAGAATAAGGAGCGCCTTGCAAGATACATCCTTCAGCATAATGGAATTCAGATAGATCCTGATTCTATATATGACTGTCAGGTTAAGAGACTCCATGAGTATAAGCGTCAGCTTCTTAATATCCTTCACGTTATATACCTGTATGATAAGATCAAGGCTGATCCAAAGTTCGATATGCCAAAGGAGACTTTCATATTTGGAGCAAAGGCAGCAGCAGGATACAGAATAGCCAAGCTTACAATAAAGCTTATTAATTCTGTAGCTGAAGTTGTTAATAATGATCCTGATGTAAATGGTCGTATCAAAGTCGTATTCATAGAAGACTATAAGGTATCTAATGCAGAGCTTATCTTTGCGGCAGCAGATGTATCTGAGCAGATATCTACAGCAAGCCGTGAAGCATCAGGAACAGGTAATATGAAGATGATGCTCAACGGAGCAGTTACTATAGGTACAATGGACGGTGCAAATGTTGAGATCGTAGGAGAAGTTGGAGAAGATAATGCATTTATCTTTGGTATGTCTTCTGATGAAGTAATCGAGCATGAGAGGAAGAACGACTACGATCCTATGAGCATCTATAATAATGATGCAGTAATTAAGAAGACTGTGGATCGTCTTATTGATGGAACCTTTAGTAAAGACAAGGACCTCTTCAGACCTTTATGGAACTCTCTTCTTAATACAAAGGATACAAGTAAGGCAGATACTTATTTTATCCTTAAGGATTTCCATTCATATGCTGATGCACAGGCGAGAGTCAGAAAGGCTTATGAAGATAAGTCAGGATGGGCTAAGATGGCTATGCTTCAGACAGCTTGCTGCGGTAAGTTCTCATCAGACAGGACTATAGAAGAGTATGTCAAGGATATATGGCATCTTGATAAGATCAAGGTATGATTTTTGGATGTGAATTACATAAACACGCATTTACTGCGGTTTTCGTGATTCAATAATGTATGATTTCTTTTGATCTGAATAGGTGATAGCAGCCCTCTTTACCAGACTAAAGTTCAGTAAAGAGGGCTTTTTGTATCAGTTAACTCAAACTTCGCACATTATAAAAAATGTAATATCCTTGCAATTTGATTATCTTAGGCAGTTAATAAAAATATAATCATCATTTCATTAATTTCGTAACTTGATTATAAATGCATATAATTGTATATTTATAAAAGCGAGATTGTATACACGTATATCGTTTGTGTTTGAATTTCATACAAATACTATTTAGTTGATAAACGTTGTAAAGATGTAAACCGGTTGGGACGAGTCATTATATCCCGACATCTATGTATGGCAGGAGGTTCAGATGATAACTACTACAAAAACAGGCGCATATCTTATAAATGGTACAGATCTTATAGAAGATAGCGCAGAAGCTTTAGCAGAAGTTGCAGCAAAAACAGGCAAGACCGTAGACAAAGAGGAAGCCAAAAAAGGCACAATTGCCTATAGTATTCTTAAAGCCCACAATACTTCGGGCAACATGGATGATCTTCAGATAAAATTCGACAAATTAACATCACATGATATTACATATGTTGGTATTATTCAGACCGCACGTGCATCAGGACTTACCAAGTTCCCAATTCCATATGTTCTTACCAACTGTCATAATTCACTTTGTGCAGTAGGCGGTACTATTAATGAAGATGACCATATGTTCGGTCTTACAGCTGCCAAGAAATATGGCGGAATGTATGTTCCTCCTCATCAGGCAGTTATTCACCAGTTTGCAAGAGAGGTTCTTGCTACAGGTGGTGGAATGATCCTTGGATCTGATTCACATACAAGATATGGTGCACTTGGAACCATGGCAATGGGTGAAGGCGGACCAGAGCTTGTTAAACAGCTTCTTAGCCAGACCTATGATATCAAGATGCCAGGCGTTATAGCTATATATATGACAGGAGAGCCTGTAAAGGGTGTAGGTCCTCAGGACGTTGCACTTGCAATAATCGGAGAAGTATTTAAGTCAGGCTATGTTAAGAATAAGGTTATGGAGTTTGTAGGTCCCGGCCTTTCAAGTCTTTCTGCAGATTTCCGTATCGGCGTTGACGTTATGACTACAGAGACAACCTGCCTTTCATCTATCTGGCAGACAGATGAAGAGATTGAAAGCTTCTATGAGATCCATGGAAGAAAAGATGATTACAAGAAGCTTTCACCTTGTGATGTGTCATATTATGACGGTGTAGTAAAGGTTGATCTTAGTACTATAAGACCTATGATCGCTATGCCATTCCATCCTTCAATCGCATATGAGATTGATTTTGTTAACGAGAACCTTGAGCAGATGCTTCATGAGACAGAAGAAAGAGCTAAGGTTTCATTTGGCGATAAGATTGAGTATTCTCTTAAGGATAAAATTGTTGATGGCAGGCTCCTTGTAGATCAGGGTATCATAGCAGGCTGTGCAGGCGGCGGATTTGAAAATATCTGTGCTGCAGCTGACATTATGAAGAATAGTAATATAGGTGCTGATAAGTTCACAATGTCTATTTATCCTGCTTCAACACCTATTTATATGGAACTTTTGAAAAACGGCGTTGCAGCTTCACTCCTCGAGACAGGAACTGTTCTTAAGACAGCTTTCTGCGGACCTTGCTTTGGTGCAGGAGATACACCTGCAAACAATGCATTCTCTATCCGTCACTCAACACGTAACTTCCCTAACAGAGAAGGTTCAAAGGTTCAGAACGGACAGATCTCTTCAGTTGCACTTATGGATGCAAGATCTATTGCAGCTACAGCTGCTAATAAGGGCTTCCTTACTCCTGCAACTAAGTTTGATGGAGAATTCAATAAGTATACATATCACTTTGATGCTAATATTTATAAGAACCGTGTATTTGATTCAAAGGGAATTGCAGATCCTGATGCTGAGATCCAGTTTGGACCAAATATTAAGGACTGGCCTAAGATGGAGGCTCTTCCAAAGGATCTTGTGCTTAAGGTTGTATCTGAGATTCATGATCCTGTTACAACAACAGATGAACTTATTCCTTCAGGTGAGACATCATCTTACAGATCAAATCCTCTTGGACTTGCAGAGTTCACTCTTTCAAGAAAAGACCCAGAGTATGTAGGCCGTGCCAAGGAGATTCAGAAGGCTGAGACAGC
>NZ_JAILQF010000132.1 GCF_024699075.1 Butyrivibrio sp. | reverse complement strand
ACTAAAACTTCCGGTAGTGAAGATGATGGTATTTTAAAACCTGAAGCAGTCAGTTATGATAATAGCCGCAGGATCTTAAATATCACCATCGGAAGCATCGCAACATCAAAAGGCGCAGTAGTCACAGTATCAGGTATTCATAGAGCCTCCAATGACTACAAGAAGAAAGTCTTCGACATACTAGAATATGCCTGGATCCCGATCATGACCAAGGATCTTGTAAATGGTAAGCTTCAGAACATGTCAGATGATGAATTTTTAAGCTGGCTAAAAGAAGCAGATATTTCTGAAAACTTAAAAAATGCCATAACAGAAATATATGCTGATAAGTAATATACTGCACAGCATAAGTTGGAAGCTATCGTAATATATAAAATGGTCAAGATATTCCCACCACCTTTAGGTGGTGGGAATATCTTGATTTCTGGTGAGGGGTTATAAGCCCCTTACCAGCAGAGCTGCGTTAGCAGCGATTTTATAACTAGCAAAAAGCAAAGCGTTTGCGAGTTTAACGTATTTGGGCCGTCACATATGTGGCGGCTTTTTTAGCGCATTTAACATATATTCTCAAATTGTTAAAACATTAAAGGTAAGCTTCCACTCTGTCGCTACAGGGTATAAGTTGGTATGATAAACACAGAAAATTAGACCAATTAAAGGTGATTATCAGTCTAAATACTATAAAATTTTACTGATTTAGACTAACTAAAGGCGATTCTGAGTCTAAAAACTATATTTTTTAATCGAAAAAGACAAATTAAGTGGTATAATTAGTCTGAAAGTGATATTATACTGGTAAAAGAAGTGCTGATAATGTAGGCTTTTCAAGGATGATTTCGATTGGCTCTCGAATTGGTGCAGCGAGCTCCACTAATATCGACACATTAGCTACTAATTTTTCTCGCTACATGAGGATTAAATGAATGAATAAAATAATAGGCCGAGTCGATGAACAAAGAAGACTGGATAAGTGCATGAAAACAGTCGAGGCACAGCTTATAGCAGTATATGGAAGGCGTAGGGGTGGAAAAACTTATCTAATAAGGAACTATTTCAATGGGCGTTTTGATTTTATGCTTACCGGAATTAGTAATGCTTCAAAAGATGATCAGCTTCAGAACTTTATCATGGAGCTGAATAGTCAGACCAAGAAGCAGTATCCAAGACCTCAGACTTGGTTGGAAGCATTTTCACTTTTAAGAGATTATATTGAATCTTTGGATGTTGACAGTAAACATGTGGTATTTTTTGATGAAATGCCATGGATGGACACACCAAAGTCTGGTTTTTTATCTGCATTTGAATGGTTTTGGAATGGCTATGGCAGTGCCAAAGACAACCTTGTTTTTATAGTCTGTGGTTCATCAACTTCGTGGATGATGGAAAATATAGATAATAACCATGGTGGATTATATAACAGATTGACATGCAGAATTTATATTAGGCCATTTTCTTTAAAGGAAACAGAGGAATACCTAAAATCTAAAGAGATAGAATGGTCGAGGTATGACATAGTGCAGTGTTATATGATTATGGGAGGAATTCCATATTATCTAAGTCTGCTTGATTCTGAATTGTCATACAATAATAACATTGATAATCTGTTTTTTAGGAAAAGAGCTGAACTTTGGGATGAGTATACAAACTTATACAGTGCTCTTTTTAAGAATAGTAATCAGTATGAAAAAATAGTAGAAGCTTTGAGTAATAAGAAATCAGGATTGTCCAGAGAACAGATAATAAAAGAAACCGGACTTTCAAACAATGGTACTTTGACAAGAATGCTAAATGATCTTGAATATTCTGGTTTTATACGAATTAATGATTTTTATGGAGCGAAGACAAAAATCTATCAGTTAGCTGATTATTATACTCTTTTTTACTATAAATTCATCAGAGATAATTATGGCAATGATGAGCATTATTGGGCACATACTCTCGATAATACTGCAAGAAGAGCATGGTTAGGTTATACCTTTGAACAGGTATGCAAAGATCATGTAGAACAGATCAAGAAAAAACTGGGAATATCCGGAGTGTTATCAGGAATATCTACCTGGAGCAAAAAGGGTGACAGCTCAGATAAAGGCGCACAAATAGACTTAATTATTAAGCGAAGGGATAGAGTTATTAATTTATGTGAATGCAAATATTCTACGGATGAATATGAAATAGATAACGAATACGAAATGAATCTGAGAAATAAAGTTTCAGCATTTATTTCTAATAACCGTGTAAAAGAGTCCATTCAGTTAACGATGATAACGACATATGGTGTAAAAATAAACAAACATAGTAGTGTTGTTAATAGTGAAGTTACTATGGATGATCTGTTTGAATAAGTTTTTTCTTAGTTAGAGTCATGATTCTTATTGCTTGGGTAGCGATGATTTATAGCTAACAAAAAGTATTGCATATAACATAAGAAATGATATTGTACACCCAAAAAGATAGTGATAGCTTTAGGATATAGCTTCTTTCTATAAA
>NZ_JAILQF010000116.1 GCF_024699075.1 Butyrivibrio sp. | reverse complement strand
TTCCATATTTTCGGTAAAGATGAGTGGATTACCAAAATCTGCTTCCGCGGGATCTCCATAAGCTGTAAGGGTTATGGTTGCATGCTGGCCTTTATCCCTATATCCAAGATCTAATATTTTGATTGCAGAAGCATTGGCATATCCGGATATATCTACGCCGTCTATGGATACGATCATGTTCTGAGAAGTATTACCAAGATCTTGTAAATAGAAATAAATGTTGCCATCACTCTTTGTTGTAAGCTCTATGGTCATAGTAGCTATCTGATCTTCTTTACTTGAAGATAGTTTCATATTATCAATATATGCAGCTACAAAGAGGTCGCTATCATCTGTATTTTCATTATTATCTTCAATTCCTGCAAAAGCTCTTGCTATCAGAGTCTGAAAGTAAAAAGGATCGTCAATAACTCCGTTTGAAGGAAGATAAGAATCACTGGAAATAGCTACAGCTGCTGGGAAGATATCAGCGTTTTGAACAGTTCCTTGATTAGTAAGAAGGTATTTAATATTCAAAATAGAATCAGCAGTTTTGGTATTACCTTCAAGGTACTTATCATACAATTGGTTATAATTAAATCCCAATGACTTGAGGAACATACGCACGCTTTTGTGATCGCCTGTACTGTAATGAGATATAGAATGATAATCGTATACCATGCCGTCATTAATATTATCGTAGGGATCTGATTCTATATCTTCTATGCGATAAAAGCTGTCATCCTTATCTTTGATTGATTCGATCTTGGAACTCTTATCATCATATCTTGCCTGATATTCTGAAAGTGTCTCGCAAGGCATGTATGAAGCTCTGACTATTTTGATCTGGTTGACCATAAGGTCGCAGATGCAGATAAGAGCAAAGATTGCATATATAAACTTATAGTCTTTGCGCATAAGGATGTGGCACAGGATATATTCAGCTGCAAGAATTAAAAGGCTTATGATTCCGGATTTTACTGAAAACCAGCCCATATTGAGCCTTCTTGAGAATACCAAAACTATAATTTCAATAATGCAGGTTATGGCAAATGATGCCTGAATATTTGTAAAAACAGGGACTGTATATTTTTTACCAATATAATGGTCTAATATTATATCAAAAGAATATGCGCAGCATGTGATCATAACAGCCACAAATAAGAAAGCATATCTGTATGGATAACCGTTTGGAACATTGCCTGCATGCCATATAAGGTCAAGAGGTGATATACAAAAGCTTACAAATAGTATTGAAAGAAGTATGCCGCACTGCTTTTTGATCGCCTTGTCTATATCCTTGTTTATAAAGAAAAAGACAAGAAGAGGAAGCATAACAGTTCCGCAGAAAAGATGCGGCATTCCGAACATGACCTGCTGACCATCTATAGAAAAACTAAACAGCTTGGATATTACCATTAAGGGATTGGTTATGTGTGCATCTGTAAATAAGAGACTTATAAAGGAACCGCCGACACTCTTTTCACTAAGTGTGAGCTCCTGATATACAGGATAGATAACGGGGCATATAAGAAGTATACCGGTAATAAGTCCTGTTGCTACCTTAAGACCGTCTGTGAATCTGATGATGCCCATGATAAATTTAAGGATCATCCATATAGCAAAAAATATCATCATCATACAGGCAGTATAGTAGTTAAGATAGAACTGCACTGAGGTGAGGAGTACTAGTGCAATGAGCTTTTTTACAGATTTTGTATCGCGCGAAAATTCAAGTACAGCGCAGGCAAGAAGCGGGAACATGATGATCGCATCAAGCCACAAAGGGTTAAGCACTGATACAAATACCCATAATGACATGGAAAAAGAGACAGAAAAAGGAACAGACCTTTTGACATTTGCATGAGTCAGAAACACATTTGCAGTAAAAGATGAAAGACCCATTCTGAATATAAGCAGTATTGTAAGTACTGTTGGGAACATTTTTACCGGGAATAATACATATATTAGATTAAGAGGAGATGACATGTAGTTGACATAAAGTCCCAGCATGGAGCCTCCCATGCCTTTGGTTCTTGAATAAGCAAGGCTACCATCTCCAAGGATGGCATTTTTAAGATAAGCGTAGTACTGAATGAATTCGCGTCTTACATCATCATAGAGAAAAGTATTGTCACCAAAAGGTGTGATCCTCATAATGATGCAGAATATGGTCATAGCACATACAGTTATGGCAAAGGAAATAAGATGTTGCCTTAATTCATTACTTAAATGCTTTTTGGCAGTATATGAAATGGATGTCATTACAGATGATCCTTCCCCTCTTATAAATCACCTTCCCGTAAGCGGGTTGAGTTTTTACATGATTAAAGTTATTATAGGTAGTGCTTAATTTATTATTGTTTGGATTTAATTTTTTGAGCTTAAAAGAATATTACAGCTCCCCAAATAACACGTTAAATTATAAGTGTACCAGCTATAAATTGTAAACACGTATTCATTAATTAGGAAGTTTTGAAGTAGTTTTGAATAAGAATTTAAGGAGGATAAACTATGCCTTGTACAACAATACTTGTAGGTAAAAAAGCATCTTACGATGGTTCAACCATGATGGCACGAAATGATGATTCAGGTGCCGGCGGATATACACCAAAGAAATTCACTGTAGTAAAACCTGAAGATCAGCCAAGAAAATATAAATCTGTTATTTCACAGGCCAAGATCGATCTTCCGGATGATCCAATGCAGTACACCTGCGTTCCTAATGCTGTTGAGGGCGAAGGAATCTGGGCTGCAAGCGGTATTAATGCTGCAGGCGTTGCGATGACAGCGACAGAAACTATCACATCCAATGAAAGAGTTCAGGGTCTTGACCCTTGTCTTGATGCATCACTTAAAAAAGGTGGCATAGGAGAAGAGGATCTTGTGGTTCTGACACTTCCTTATATTAAGAGCGCAAGAGAAGGTGTTATCCGTCTTGGATCACTTCTTGAAAAGTACGGAACTTATGAGATGAACGGTATAGGCTTTTCTGATAAGGATGAAGTATGGTGGCTTGAGACAATAGGTGGTCATCACTGGATAGCAAGAAGAGTTCCGGATGAAGCTTATGTTGTTATGCCCAACCAGATGGGAATAGACCTTTTTGACTTGGATGATGCACTTGGCGCTCAGAAAGAGCATATGTGCTCAGCAGATATGAGAGAGTTTATTGAAAAAGGTCATCTTGATCTGTCTATCTCAGAAGGCTTTAATGCAAGATATGCCTTTGGTTCACACGAAGATGCAGACCATGTATATAACACACCAAGAGCATGGTATATGGAGAGATATCTTAATCCCCATACTTATTACTGGGATGGCCCTTCAGCAGATTACAGGCCTGATTCCAATGATATTCCATGGTCCCTTATTCCTGAGAAGAAGATCACAGAAGAAGATGTTAAATATCTTCTTTCAAGTCACTTCCAGGGTACACCGTTTGATCCCTATGGAAGCTACGGAGATCCATCAATGCGCGGGGCATTCCGTTCAATTGGTGTAAACCGTACAGACTTTATGTCACTTCTTCAGATAAGATCTGACAGCCCTGCTATTCAGTGGGTAGCATTTGGATCTAATGTATTCAACGTTATGATTCCTATGTACGTTAATATTAATGAAGTTCCAGAATTTCTTGGAAATACAGATGGTGATGTATCAACTGATTCCTTCTACTGGAACAGCAGACTTATCGGAGCGCTTGCCAACGCTTCCTATAAGACAAGTCTTAACCTTATTGAAAGATATCAGCTCAAGGTTCATGGAAAGAGCCACGAGATCATAAATCGTTACGATGCTGAGCTGAAGAAGGCTAAGGGAGCAGCCCTTGTAAAGATCAGTGAGAAGGCTAATAATGAGACAGCCAAAATGGTACAGGAAGAGACTGCCAAAGTCCTTTCATCAGTTCTTAAAGAAGCAAGTAATGTAATGAAGAATTCTTATGCCAGATCAGATGCATAAGAAGTAAAGAGGTTTATTATGAATATAGTTGTATTATGTGGAGGTCTTTCCACAGAACGCGAGATTTCTTTTATCTCAGGAACAAAGGTATGTGGAGCTCTCAGAAGAAAGGGACACAGAGCTGTTCTTGTAGATATGTATATGGGACTTGAGGAGATGGGAGATGACGTTGTTGCCAATCCTCAGATGCTTTTTGATAATCTTCCTGAGCTTAAGGATGTAACTTTTGACGGACTTACTCCCGATCTTGAGAAGGTCCGTTCAGAGCGTAAGTTTAAGAGTCCATCTCTTTTTGGAAAAGGAGTTCTCGAAATCTGTACTAAGGCAGATGTTGTATTTATAGCCCTTCACGGACTTAATGGCGAAGATGGCCGCGTGCAGGCAACATTTGACCTTCTTGGAGTTCCTTATACAGGATCAGGCCATGTAGGAGCAGCTATTGGTATGGATAAGATAATGACCAAGCAGATGGTAGCTCCACAGGGCGTTAATACTCCTAAATGGCACTCTTATACAGGTGTAACACAGGATGATATACCGAGAATGATCAAAGAGAACGAGGTTCCCTGCGTAGTTAAGACTCCTACAGGTGGATCATCTGTTGGCGTATATATTATTAAGGATGAAAAAGAGCTTGAGCCAGCTCTTAGAAATGTTCTTGATTATGGAAGCGATGTTCTTATCGAGCAGTTTATTGAAGGACGCGAATTTACTAATGCAGTTCTTAAAGGAAAGGCACTTCCAAGCGTAGAGATCGTTCCTATCGAAGGCGGATATAACTATGAGAATAAGTATACTTCCACAGGTGCTGATCACATCTGCCCTGGAAGACTTTCTGAGGATCTTGCCAAAAAGATGGGCGAGATGGCTGTTAAAGTTCATGAGACACTTGAACTTAGAACCTATTCACGTTCTGACTTTATTGTAGATGCAGATGACAATATCTATTTCCTTGAAGTTAATACACTTCCGGGAATGACACCTACAAGCCTTGTACCTCAGGAAGCTGGCGTAACCGGAATAGAATATGATGACCTTTGCCAGCTTATCGTAGTAGATGCTCTTGAAAAGTGGCGTCGCAGATATACTACAAATAGTGATATAATAAGTACAAATTGATATTACCGATATAACGTATTATTATAATCTATATACAATCCACAAGGCGTTTAATACCTGAAAGGAAAACATGGAAAATATTACGCTTAAGCAAATTATCGAAGCAACAAATGGTACTCTTATAACACCGGATATTTCTGAAGATACAGTTATAAGACGTGTCATTTCTGATAATAGGAAGGCACAGGCAGGCGATCTGTTCATAGCCATAGTCGGAGAGAAGATGGATGGACATGCGTTTGTTAATTCTGCGCTTAAGGCAGGAGCTGTAGGAGCAGTTGTTTCCAAAGAGCCTGAAGAAAAGGTTCCGGGCAAGTTTTATGTTCTTGTACCTGATACCCTTCTTGCTGTTGGAGATCTTGCAAGCTACTATCGTATGCAGTTCCATATTCCTGTTATTGCTGTAACAGGAAGCGTTGGAAAGACTACGATGAAGGATATGATAGCTTCTGTACTTTCCCAAAAGTACAAGGTCATAGCTACAGAGGGCAATTATAACAACAACATAGGTGTTCCAAGAACTCTTTTCAGAATAGACAGTACTACTGAAGTTGCTGTTGTTGAAATGGGAATGAATCATGAAGGTGAG
>NZ_JAILQF010000066.1 GCF_024699075.1 Butyrivibrio sp. | reverse complement strand
TTGGTAACCAATCCACGAATAACAGAGTGGCCAAGGCCGGGGACTGTTAGACCTGAGGCTCTGCCTCTGCGTTCAATGTCGAATCAATAAAATGGTGATCTCTAAAAAGAACTTGACAAGAGGTCACTTCATAACAGGAGATTTAGCGAATGATTCTGTATCTTACTAGCAGTTTTATTCCTTTTGAAGAACCTGCTTCTGGCGAAAAGCAGTTATTAGAGGATAATTATGGCTTTTTTGAGGACCTTAAAAATGAATGGCCAAAGTCCGTAAGCCTTTTATATATTCCTTGTGATCCTTCTAATACATCTGAAAACGAAGGGCAAAAAGACAGTCTTATACAAATACTTAAGGAAAATGATCTTGCAGTTTCAAACGTGCACATCCTTAAAGACACTGACAAAGACAAAGTCCCGGAGCTTATTAATAAAGCTGACGTTATATATCTTGCCGGAGGTCATGCTCCCACGCAGCTTAGCTTCATGAAACGCATGAAGCTAAAAGAAGCTCTTATGTCTTATAAGGGTATAGTAATAGGTCTTAGTGCCGGTTCTATGAATGCTGCCTATAATGTATATCTTATTCCCGAGCTTCCGGGAGAAGCGATAGATTCAGGATTTGTGCGCTTTTCAGACGGACTTGATCTTACAAATATAGAAATAATCCCTCATGCAGAAATGATCAAAAAGACATCCGTTGATGGTCAAAATCTTATCGAAGACATAATACTTCCGGATAGCTATGGAAGCAGGTTCTATCTGATTACAGATGGAAGCTATTTCAAGGTCAAAAACAATAAGACTATATTTAGGGGCGAGGGTGAAATAATAGAAAACGGCAATATTTCACCGCTCAAGCAAGGTACTGTGATCCCTTATATGGGTATTTATGAGCAGCCTGTTATCAAAGCCATATTGGAAGATGGTTTCGATATGATAGCATCTGTGAATATAACAAATGATACACTTGAAATCTATCATTTAAGCGATGATCTCACAGATGTTTTTGAAAATAGCAGCCTTAAATTCAGAGATGTATGTCAAACTCTTTCAAAAAATATTGTAGAAAGCGAAAGAGAAATCTTTCTTGATAATATAAGGATTCCTTTTATCATAAATGAGCTTAAAGAAAGAGGAGTCTACGTTAGAACTGTACATGTCGACTACCCTTACGGTCAAAGGGCCAAGAACATCCGCGTAAGGAGAGTTCCAGGCTATCCTGACTGGCTACTTATCGTACTTTTTGATATTACTACTGCCACCGATTTTGACTGGATGACAGATGAATATACCAGAACAGGTTTTATGAAAAGAGCCAGACTCTTCTTATCTGAACTCGGAGGTAATGGTAAGTTTTCTCTTGTTTACACAAATGTTAAGGGGTTCAAAGCTGTCAATGAGCTATACGGCGATCAAAATGGCGACATGGTCATCTTCCAGACAAGAGATGCTCTGAGAAAATACTTAAAGCCTGTCATCATGGGAAGACTTGAAAGTGACCATTTTGTACTTATCACATCTGATGAGAATTTAAGTGAAGCTAACTTAAAGGATATGTGCAATCAGACTTTCACTATCGAATCCAAAGAGTTCAACTATGAAATAAGATGCGGCATATATTCTATCAACAATCTGTTTGTTGATATAACGCAGATCCTTGCCGGTGCGAAGCTTGCAGAAAATAACTTAAAGGCCGGAATCGGCAATAAATTGTATGCTTATTATGATGATGTAATGAAGGAAAGCTATGTTAAGAAGAGATTCCTTCTGTCTGATTTTGAAAGAGGTATAAACGATAATGAATTTGAGCCATATTATCAGCCCATAGTTGATGCCAAGACCGGAATGATAGCAAGCGCCGAAGTCCTCATCAGATGGAAGCACAAAGACTTTGGCATGGTATCGCCCGGAGAATTTATACCCATTATCGAATCCGAAGGTAAGACTTCAATTCTGGATAATTTTATAGTAACAAAGGGTATGGATCTGATACTTAGAAGGTGCCAAAATAAGCAAAAAATGATTCCCTGTGCTTTTAACCTTTCACGAGTAGATTTCTATGATACTGTATTTATAGAAAGTATTCTAAACAGGGTAAAAGACCTTAAGCTAGAGCCCAAAATGCTCAGATTTGAAGTAACTGAATCTGCCTATGCTGATCTTGAATCTAAAGCTATAGAATATCTTAATGAAATGAGATCCAAGAATATCCAGATTCTTCTTGATGATTATGGTAGCGGAATGAGTTCACTATCAATGCTCCAAAACTTCAACTTTGATATCATTAAGCTTGATATGGGTTTTATAAGAAAAATAGGTCTGAATGATAAGGTTGAAGCCATTATAATAACTACAATCGGTCTTGCCCACATGATAGGAGCAAAGGTCACAGCAGAAGGCGTTGAAACCAATGAGCAGGTCAAGTTCCTCAGAGACTACGACTGCGACTACATCCAGGGATATTATTTCTATAAACCTATGCCAGAAGCTGAATTTGAAGAGCTCTTAAACGGGCCTGATATATCACCTTCTATATAATACAAATGAACTACCTAAGACGAGTAAAGCTCTAATCGTTAGTTTTAATCTAACCATTTGGAATTTTCTCAGATCAGGTAGTTCATTTTTATTATTTGTTTTATTGTCTTTTGTTTTTTACTATTATCTTTATTGTTATCCTTACTATAATCTGGAATTCACATCATCTATGACATCCAAAAGTCCCATGTCTATGTAATCATTTATAATATCATTCCACACCTCTTCAACAGGCTTTTCACTTAACATTATCTCTTTAAAAATATCACTGACTTTTATAGAAAAACCACTTCCTGATTCCAGTAATGCTTTTGTACATTCATAGCTGTATGGAGGCATTTGAATAGATCTTGCTTTTTGAACTCTTTCTTCATCCATCTTTACATAGCTCTCAGGTACAAGATCAGGATAATTGCTACTGTCATTATTGCCATAGTTCCAGCATACAAGTGAGGCCAGCATTTCAAGGCTATGATATTTATCCGATGGTTTATCATAAAGAATCTGAATCTTACCATTGTCATCTATACTATATGTATCATCTGCAATACCAAAATTACTAAGAAGAGTTCCTTCTTCTGACAAGAGATAATCATATAAAGAAAGGATCCTGTCCAGCTTTTCATCCGAAACCTTCGAACTTATATAACTTTCACTCCAGGCATAATCCCATGCTGTATAGTAACAATTACCATCTACAGATGGAAGCAGATCAAGGTACTTAACATCATCGAAGAAATCATGACCATATATCTCATTCCAGTACTGACCCATATTCTCATAAGTCTTAGTATTACTGATTCCACCATCTATACATATAGCAGCACTCTTTCCGCTTAAAAACTTTTCTTCTGCCTGAGATGTTGTCGTAAATAAAATATCTTCTTCTATCGTGCCTTCATCATACATATCCCTTACTAGATTCCATGTGGGAAGCGCATCCTGCCCTAATGTCTCCCCTGCAAAAATAGCAGGAACGTATTTTTCTCCATTTGGAACCCAATAAAAAGATGTATCTCCTACAGGTGCAAGTGGCATACTATAGGTAAACAAAGGAGCAATAAGCATTGAATAATCCTTGGCTGTCATTCCTTCAATATCTTTGTTCTCACTGTCAGTATTGATAATTGCCTGTATCATAGTGCGAAATTCATCCCAGTTCTCCGGTTCTTTGGTAATTCCCGCCGCTTTAGCAAGATCCCATCTATACAGAATAGTTCTATCCTTAACAGTTTCAGCCTGTTCAGAATAAGTCTGTCTGAATATGCAATATGTCTTTCCATCAATCTGACAGGTTTCTGTCTCAGGTGAATCCATGTATTTATTCAGATTCTCATATTGAGACAAGTCTCCTGGTATTTCATGTAATAATCCCTGCTCTGCCCATTCACTCATAGTATTGGATGTGCGGTATGCTCCTACAAAAATATCCGGCAAAGTATTGTTTTCTGCCCATAATTCTATTTTGGAATAATAATCATCCCAGGTTATATTCTCAGGAATAATAGTAATATTAAACTTATCCTCGATTTTTTTTAGAACTTCATCACTATCGTATCCGTCAAGAGCTTTATCTATCTGCCAATAAGCTATGGATATATCCAGATGCTCATCATATTCAGATACCTTATCAGTATTATCAACTACTACTGTTTCCTGACCGCATCCTGAAATCAGAAGACTAGTTATAATAAAAGCCGCAGCTTGCCTTTTTATTGTGCTGATTATATTCAGAACAGACATGAGAATACTCCCCCTGGATACCCCTTTCATTCACAATATCAAAATATGAACGATATAAAAATTATATCATAATATAAACAGATGGGCATAAAACCATAACGAATGGATTTTATATATCTTTTTTATAAAAAATATACGCAAAGAAAATGGAACTATCTGCGCAAGCAGACAGTTCCACTCCCTCACTAAAGCTTTATATCATTCGCTTGCCTCTTCACTTGCTTCTTCGCTTGCCTCTTCACTACTTTCTTCTTCGGTGATCAGATATTCCTGCATATCTGCATCATAATCATGAGTTTCAAGATCAGCAATAGCTGCATCTATCTGCGACTGATAAGTATCAAGAGCAGTTTGTGGTGAAGATGTTCCACTTGTTATCTCATCGATCATTGTATTTATAACACCGTTAAGATCTGAGAATCCATTGATTGAGTTGATCTTTGCAATATTATTATTGTAAATATAAGATACATTTTCTACTGTCTCACTATCATCAGCCCAGCTTTCAAGCTGATCTTCCATGAGGTCATCCCATTCTTCATTAGTATCAGCAATATCTGTGATAAGGTCATAAATAAGTGCTACTGTCTCAGGATCTTCTATTCCATTAAGCATGAAACGGCAGCCATTCTCTTTACCATAGCATGACCAATCCTGTGCTGAATCTCCCTTAGGGAAAGGTACCCATCCCCAATCATCTTCCATCTCATTTAGATAAGCATATGAGATCCAGAACTCTTCAAGACACATCATAGATTTTCCATCTCTGAAATCACCAATAAGTGAATCCCAGCTGTCAACTGACCAGTCAATCTGTCTGTAATCTACTGTTGTTGTAAAATCCTGCATTGCAGTAAGAGCTTCTACAACAGAACTATCACTAAGATCAATATTTATGCCTGAATCTGTTTTCTCAGCCACCTGTGCTCCATTTGAATATAAATAACACCATCCAAGATTCTCTCTTGCATTGAATCCGTATATATCAATAGTGCCATCATTATCAGAATCAATATTACCCTGAAGAGCTATCTCCTTGAATTTACTCCAGGTCCATTCATCACTATCAGCAAGCTCGTAAAGATCCGGCAGCCCATTTTGTTCAAATAAGGTCTTGTTCCAGAAGATACCGTATCTGATCTCAGGATCCTTTATAAGCATTGTATAGTTCTTGCCCTTATAAAATCCTGCATCAACAACATCAGATCTCCATTTATAATCTTCAAAATCAATTACCCCAAGATCACTTATAGGATATGCGATACCACCCTCAATAAGTGATGGCAGTACAGTTGTAGTTACGGCATAGCCTATATCTACAACAGGATCTCCTGCAAGAACACTGGTAACATAGGAATTAACATAGTCTCCACCAAGATCAACAAACTCAATCTTACAATTATAATTTTCTTCAACATATGCAATTCTTTCAGAAAGTGCTGCTTCGATAGCATTCTTTTCCGGATCAGGTGTCATATCATAATATGATCCGATTTTTACAACTCTGCCCCCAAAATCATACTCCGGTTCCTGGGCTTCTTCTACAGTAGATGCTTCAGTTGCTTCTACAGCTGCAGTATCTTCTGTCTGAACCGAAGCTTCATTAGTTGCAGTCTGCGTATTACCTGTACTTTCAGCTGTACTTGATCCACAGCCGGCAGCACCAATAACCATCACAGCGCTTGTAATGACGGACATTACACGTAACCCAGCAATTTTCTTTTTCATATTATCTCTCCTTTATTATATAGTTTTAATGTTTAACAACATTGTTTCCTTTATCCAACTATTCCGGATCTCTCTATTCCCTCTACAAAACTCTTTTGACAGAAGAGATATAGAAGAATAAGTGGAATTATTGAAAGAATAGTTCCAGTGTTATTCATCATGGATACAAATCCGGGACTTATAAAGTTCATCGATCCTCCAAAACCTTCATACTCTTTATAAACTCCTACTGCAAGCGAGCTAAGGGCTGAAGAAATTACCTTTGTGTTATTAAGATACAGTGATGTATAAAAAGAATCTGTCCATTGCCATACAAATCCAAACAAAAATACTGTTACCATCATGGGGACTGCGCTTGGAAGCATGATCTGTATAAATGTCCTTAATTTTCCACATCCATCTACAAAAGCAGCTTCTTCAAGTTCTCTTGGCATACCTTTGAAAAACTGCCTGAGCATATAGATATAAAGACCATTTCTGATTCCCATGCATGTAAAAGCCTGTATAAAGAAGGGCCAATATGTATCTATAAGATTTACCGTTCCTCCGGTTGCCATTTTAAATATTCCAAACAGATCGAAGAATCTGTATCTTATAAACAGAGGTAACATTATTACCTGCGGTGGCACTATAAGTGTCAGTATCACGCATCCAAACAATATTTTTTTGAAAGGAAATCTGAATCTTGCAAAACCGTAAGCAGTTAAAAGACACGCAAAAAGCTGTATAAATGAAATTGATGCCGACAGAACTATTGTTCTTATAAGAACAGTCCAATAGTCCATACCACTTATGGCCATTTTGTAATTATCAAGCGTAAAATGCTTTGCTATGTATTTGACACTTGAATCATATAGATCTTTTTCACTCATAAATGATATGCTTATCTTGGCAAAAAGAGGCTGAAGAATAATAAAGCATATACCAACAACTACAGTACCTCTTATTATGCGAAGCAAAAGCCTTCCAAGCTTTTGCGCTCTAATCTTGATAAGATCACTATAATTCGAATCAGAAACGCCTATACGATTTTTAATTCCCCTGTCTAAAATCGTTTCTTTTGGTTCCAAAATCAATGCTTCATCTTTCATCGTAATAGAATACCTTTCTTGAAATATAAAAACCTACAATGAGCAGTATAAATGCAATGCAGATAAAGTATATCCATGCCATAGCACTTCCAAGTCCATATTTAACATCTGAGAATATGGTGCTTTTTATCTTGCCCATGACTTCGTTGGTCTCACTTGTAAATGTATCTATTATCGTGTAAACACTATTGACAAGGATAATAGGACTTATCATAGGAAAAGTTATCTTCCAAAAGCTCTCCCATGCTGTAGCACCTTCAATACTTGACGCTTCATATAAAGATGGAGATATTGACTGGAGTGCCGCAAGGAATATAAGGATCTGAACTCCGGAAGCTATTATGATGTCATAAATTCCATCAATTGCTGATGTCAGGTAATTTATTATGTTTACAGGGAGGTCTGTATAGTTTATTAACAGGTATGATACGTTAAGCATTGCCTGAGTATCTTCTGCACTCTGACCTGTATCACTAAGTGTTCTTACAAGAAGATCTGAATTTTCAAGACCAAGTATTACTCCGGATGTAAGTATTACTGGAAAGAAAAAAATACTTCTTGCTATTGCTCTTCCCTTAAATTCCTGATTTAGCAGGTTAGCTGAGAAAAAGCTGAATATGATTACAAGCGGAACCTTTAGTACCATGTCACCTATGGATCTTAATAGCATCTGATTAAATTCAGGATCTATAGTAAGAAGCCTTATATAATGCTCAAAACCATTTTTCAGAGCCGGAGTAAGAGCATATCCGCTGCTCGTCACCTCCATGTTACTAAGACTGAATTTAATTGATTCAACTATAAGAGGGAGAAAGTTTCCAAAAAATCCAATAAGAAAAGGTATGATAAAAAGCAGTCCGGCTAAAGCTTCTTTTCCTATAAGGGTCAACCTTATGTGTCCTTCTATTTTTTTGAAATATCCCATTTGCTTTTCCTCTTTTTCTTAATCTTTTCTTGCAAAGCTCTTGGCCTCAATATCAAATCCATCAACATTCCTTGCTTCATCCGAATAATTGACATATATTGTTGCCCCGTTATCATAAGTAACTCTTACAACATCATCTGTGATATATTCATGACTGACTATAATACAGCCTGATAAACCTTTTAGTACTTCATTTACCTTGGCATAATCGCTTATACATTTATCTTTCCAGGAGGAGTACTCTACACTGTATAAGTCATCATATTTAGTTTCTTTCAGTAGAGAATTATCTTTATAAATCCACTTATAATGAAGTCCTGCTCCATACTCAACAGATTTTAAAAGACTTGTTTCATAATCATCTGACATGTTAAGAGCTTCTGCACAATAAGATATGCTTCCATGTATAACCATTTGATAAAATGGAATCTCTCTATCCAGAATCCTGTAACCATTTGAGTACAATGGGACATTGATCATCTGACTAATATAAGGAAAACAGTATGCATTGGCATTATCTCCAACTATGTTAAGTCCATTTTGAACTGCCTCGTTAAAGCTTGCCTCGTAATAACCAATGGCTTTTTCTCTATCTGTATAGCGTTCCTCAAGATAATCTGAATACAGTCTGTATGAAGCGTATGTAAGATCTATTCCTGTAATATCATATTTACTTATTCCATTAATTAGTTTTTTTGTATAATCAAGTGCAAAATAAGGACTTATTAAATCTGCTTCTTTACCGGTAGAATTACTTCCGGAAAGTGAGTAATCCTTGCTATAAACAACTGTATGATCGAAATATCCTGGCGCATTGCTTAAGGTTGAATATCCATCTGTAAGCGTGTTATTGTATACGTTTTGTATATCTAAGGTCATATAGGTTTTAATACCCAGTTCTTTTTCTTCTTGAATAAACGATTTAAGACTCAGACCATTTTGAAGCTTACTTATCGGATTGACTTTATAATTTGCATATCCTTCAAGTCCATCATTCATCCATCCTGTGTAAATAAGCGTCTGATTGGATATTCCATTGTCTATAAGCTCATCCGTTATAGATTTGGCCTCTTTATAAGTGGTAAGAGGCTCAATGGCGCTATATCTTACGCCAAGTATTGTTTTGTACTTATCTACAGCTCCTATCACTTCTGTATATAGAGCAGTATCTTCTAAATCTTCACTATTAACTGATAGTCTTTGGTTTTCTATCAGATATTCCCTGTAGGTTCCGGCCATATGGCTATATGTAGCATCATCATCACTTAGGAATTTAAATCTTATCTTATATATATCAGCAAAGCTTTTTGCTCCATAAAGCTGATAACTGTTGGATCCTACAACACTACTTAGTGATGCTTCACCATATGAAAGGTAATCAAAACTGCAATATACATTGTTATATGATGTTGTTTTGCCTGAAACCCCTGCATTTATGGTTCCATACCCGTCTCCTTGTTCAATTATGGCAAGATATGCCTGATCATCAGTCTTAAGCCCATAAACAGGAAGTTTGATACCATAAGTGTCATCTGTTTCTGATTTCTTAGTCGTCAGAAGCTGCTTGGAAAGATCTTGCCCATATATTCTCGAAGTATATCCTGAAACATCACTTTTTCCATTATTCAAATCTATAAGAGCACCGCATCCGTCAGGAACAAACATATATCCATTTTCATCAGTTCCTGCTGCTCCAAAATAGGGCAAAACATCAACACTTACCAGATAATATCCATCTTCGTTATACTCTATGGTCATAGGATCAACTGTAACGGTTAAGCTATCTTCTTCAAGTTTGTACTCTACGCCTATTTTGAACCAAGGTTTATCATTTGTATCTTCACTTGTATCAAGTGATGCATCCAGTTCATAATCGCTTTGAGTATATCCGGCATTCTGAAAATATTCCGAGAGATCTTCTTTTATATAATCTTTTACTCCATCTCTTAGCCTGTAATAATTTCCGTTATCGCTTTCTTCAAGTACATAGTTTCTTCTAACCTTTTTGGCACATTTATCATCCATAAGGCTCACAAATTGTTCAAAGCGTTCTTCAGATATAGCTTCTGGAAGAAGTAATTCGTCTGCAATTTCACCAAGTGTATAATTGACTTTGTATCCATTTCCCTCATCAAGCATTTCGATATCAAACTGTCCATTTGAAACGCAATCATTGTAGCTATCCATCACCGATGACTGCACATCTTCATTGAAATACTTTATCTGAAGCTGACTTTTCATTATTCTCTGATAATATGGTGTTGCAATAGGATCATTTTCAGAATTCTGAGGATTTGAAAACCATATATGTCCCGACTCATTATCTTTGATTGCAAAGGTTGTATCTTCTTCGTTGAGGTACAAAGTAAGATAGTCGTTCTCGCATACCTTATCCATGCCTTCAGGAGCAGACTTGTCAGATGGTCCTCCAATTGCTTGAGAGTCAATCGATGTTCCAAAGCATAAAACTACTAATTGGCTTGCAAGTAAAGAAGTTAATATTCGTTTAGCTGTGTTTAAAATTCTTGTTTTTGGCATCTTCATCTAAACCTAAGCTCCTTATATATCGTTGCTACAAAAGTAATCATTCTTCCTATGACATTGAAAAATAACAGACCAATAAACATTATTATTCCCATGCCGATTACTGTTATGATACATGTGGCAATGGTCTTCTTAACGCTGTACTGGTGTGTGATCATCGTTCCAAGGAAAAGAAGAAGTAGCGCCCACATGACACTGATTGTTTTAAAGACAAGATAAAAGCTACCTTCATTACTTGTTATCACATGACTTACTGCAACAAGAGGAAGTCTTACAAGAACAATAGGAGCAAATGAATAACCTACCGCTATAAGGATATCTATCATCCTTCCTTTACCTTCCATGAGCGATGTAGTACACCAGTTTGCAGTACACCAAAGTACATATAATAAAACTATGGTCAAAATATCCACTACAATATTCAACTCTGAGAGTCTATTCATGTTATATAAAAATCCGGTACCCTGTTTTTCTATAGAGAGAGTAATGATAGTAAGAATTACAATAGTAAGGCTTGCGCCTAGGCTACCTCTTTTTTCAAATTTCAGATCCCAGAAACCGTCAAAAGGATGAAAAATAAGATGAAATATATACTTTAATGATTTTCCATATAGCATTTGACTTTACCTACCCATTTTTTATATGCGAAATATCCTTTGATACTTATTACTGTTACTATCAAAACTATTATTATCAGCATACCTTTTGCAAAGAACTTCTCCATTACTGCTTTCCTATAGTAATAAAGCGCTTTGGAATAGTATTTGCGATTGTTTCCGAGCTTGAAATACTCCATTGCTGATTTATAATCTTCAGAATCCATGCACGCTTTACCAAGTCCTATGTATGCAAGCTCATTATTTGAATTATATGTAGATACTTCATTCCAAAGCCTTGTTGCTTCTTCTGCATTACCTATGCTGTTATTTCTTATGGCTCCAAGAAGTGTCTCTCCATAATCTGTAATATCAAACTCCATCACACTTCCTAAAATGTTATCCAGAACAAATATTTTCTTTTCATCATCAGAAAGAGTTATCGCTACAGGTTTTTGAAAATTGCCTTCCTTAATTCCTATCTGTCCAAATACAAAAAGATTATTGCCATCATAGTCGTAAGCAAATACCTTTCCGTCATTATCATCCAAAACAAAGTAACATCCATTATCATTTACTGCTACATCGCAGAATGATGACCATCCATTTTCATACCCATGAAGATCTCCAATTATCTTGTTGTTACTAAGCCGTCTTAGTACGTCTACACCTGTAGGATTTAATCTTCGTATAGCATCGGCACCTGACGCATGATCTTCATCACTTAAATTATTGATCGTTGCATAAATGAAATTCTCGTCATCTACACAGATATTGCTATATTCTGTAGGAACTATTGTTGCCATTCTTTCCTGCTGTTCCCTGGTAGAAAAATAGTTTTTCCACATATATGTGAACATACTTACGGATACTTCTGTCGCTCCCATAAAACCTTGGAACTCACCGTTTTTGTCAAACTCTATCAATCCCATGTTTATTCCATAAGCAATTACATATATTCGCTTTGAATGATCTACAACAACTTTAATGGGTGTATATTGCTGAGAATCACTTATAAGTGTAGTTACAGGTCTTCCTATCTGTCTTACAAATTGTCCGTTTTCATCAAGCTCAACAAGTCTCGAATTGCCACTATCCGCAACATATATATGGTCTTCATCTGTTACAAACACTCCCTGGGGTTCTTTAAATATGTCATCACTTCCATTTGCATATGTATACTCAGCCAAAACCTTCCCTTCCAGATCAGTGACAAGTATTCGTGAATTACCTGTATCTGCGATATAGAGCTTTTCTCCTTTAAGGAACATATCCTTAGGAAAATTCAGACTTGTTTCTCCATTATTACCTGCCCCAAGAAAAGATTTTTTATATAAGAATGTATGTGGCTGAGCTACTGCTTCTCCCCAAAAGTTATAATTGTATGACTCATATGGCGCATTCGCATATGATGTTATCTCACTTATCATCCATATATTGACCGTCACTATCACAAAAGCCATAAAAGATAGCAATAATTTTAATTTTTTATGCATAAGAAGTTTCCCCATTTTTAATGTCCTTACGACAATCAATAATCCTGTATCTTTTGTTACTCCTTTATTCCTGAAGATGCCATTGTTTCAATGATATTGCTCTGACTGGCAATAAAGATTGCAATGGGAACACTCATCATTATTACTGCTACAGCTGCTGTTGCTCCTGATCTTGCTATTCCTGCAGCAGAGATCTGGCTTAGCGCATAAGGTAACGTTTTTAATTCTTCGCTGAAAATATAGTTAGAGCCTTGTAAATTCCACAGATCCTGGAAACAAAATATAATAAGAGTCAGCCATGCAGGCTTAACCTGGGGCATTGCTATTGTCCAGAATACTCTGAATTCTGAAGCTCCATCTATTCTTGCTGCTTCGAGAAGTGAATCCGGAATCTGCTCCATAAACTGTTTCATAAGAAAAAGTCCCAATGGTTTTGCAATTGCAGGAACAATCAATGATGCGTATGAATCTAGCCATCCTATCTTTGACATAATAAGATAATTAGGTATTGCTGTTACCTGAGTCGAGAACATGAGTGCTGTAACGATAATCCAAAATATAATCTTCTGACCCGGAAATTTGTATTTAGCAAGGGCATATGCACAAAGACTGGCTATTATCAAATGGCCAAAGGTTCCTACTATAGTTATAAAAACTGTGTTAAAGGTATATCTTGCAAAAGGAACCCATGAGCCGCTCATAAGTACAAACACATCATGGAAATTATCTAATGTAGGATTTCTTACGAAAAATCTTGGAGGGAATATAAACAACTCTTCCAATGGTTTTAAAGAATTACTTACTGCAAGTACAAGCGGAAGTGCCATAAATGCACCCATTATGACTAGTAATGCGATGCTGAAAACATCTCCGACAAGTGAATGACTCTGTTTTGCTCTTTTCTTATGTTTAAAAAGATTAAATGTCATTATTTACCGACCTTCCTAAGTAATATCTGTACTAATTTATTGCAAATAACCATTACCATAAATAAAAGTGTAGCTATAGCAGACGCATATCCCATTTCAAACCTTACGGTTCCATAGTCAATCAAGTGCGATACAACAGTATGAGCTGCGTAATTAACACTCGGGAAACCGGCAAGAGCTGCCAGTTGATCGTGTATAGCAAACGAATTGGTTATTGTCATAACTGCGCCAAACATAAGCTGTTCTTTCATAGCCGGCAGAGTTATATACCATAGCTCCTGAAATCTGTTCCTGATACCATCCATATAACCTGCTTCATATAAGGTTCTGTCAACATTTTGAAGTCCAGCAATAAATGACAAAAATCCCGTTCCCATACTCATCCAAAGAATTACAATTATCAGGATTGGCATTATATACTTTTCATCTTCAAACCAGAGTATAGGCTGAAAAGTTATTCCAAGCTTCATAAGCCATGCATTAGCCATTCCATAGGTATCACTCGAAAAAATATACTTCCATACAATAAATGCCTGACCAGATATAGTAGGAGCATAAAATACAAGTGTCATGAAAGCTCTAATAACAGGCTTTTTAATATCATTTATCATCCATGCGATGAATAAAGCCATAAAATAGCCGATAGGTCCTGTTATTGTTGCAAACAAAAATGTATTCTTAACCGCTTTTAAAAATATTTCATCTGAAAAGAAAAGATCAATATAGTTCTTCCAGCCTACAAATCTAGGAGTTTCAAGAACATTAAAATATGTAAAACTAAGTCCCATTGATGTGCATACCGGAATCAGGTAAAACAAAAGAAAAAGTATACAATACGGTCCAATAAATAAATATGCGGTCTTACACCTTTTCATGTTTTTTAAAAGCTGTTTAAACTTTATTCCCAAGTATTTTAAAATCATCTTTGACCTCATGTCCTTCCCAGAAGGAATGACTAATGGTTCGATATCAGTTGAAGTAATCCCTAGTATTTCGTTTTTGGAAATTTTAGTTTTCAAACTTTACCTCTCTTAGTGGAAGACCAAACTCTTCTCTCTTAGCATCTATTTCCGAATTAATCGTTTTTACAATATCCTGAAGGGTTTCTCTGGGATCTTCATTGTTGTTATATACAGTGTAGAAAGCATTCTTTATATTTCTTTCTGTATAATAGCTTCCTGGAATTTCAGGAATAGCTTTAACTTCTTCCATCTGGGCCATTAGCTGAGCATAATCTTTAGATGACCATGGAAGATTGGAAAGTGCTTCCAGATTTGCAGTTGCTACTCTTCCGGATACTCCAAGAACAGACTCTATCTCATTGCCATAATCTGATTGTGTATCGCTGCTCATCCACCACTTTAAGAACTCCCAGGCTTCTTCTTTCTGATCACTTGTCTCCATAATTATTGCTGCTGTTTCCCAGGTTGATACGCTCCTATCAGTTGTTACAGATACAACATTTCCGTCTTCATCAAGTGTCTCTGTTTCATATCCCGGAACTACTGTGAATCCCCATAATCCTCTTATTTCAGGAGCAAATACCGAAAGATAGTTATAATTGGTATAGTCACCTATAGCCAATGGCATTTCACCTGTTCTAAATCTATTAGCAAAATCAAAGGTAACAGGCATACCATAATTCACATAATTACCAGACCACTGTCTAAAAGCATCTACTGCTTCTTCACTGCTAAGTGCACTTTCTTTTCCATCTTCCGTATAATAACTGCCCTGATGCTGATACAAAAACATCGCAAATGTTGTGTAATCTGGGAATATTCCTACATTCATGTTGTTCTTTTGTATAACAGACAAGGCTTCGTAAAACTCATCCCAAGTACTTGGAATAGAAAGTCCCAGTTCTTTTAATATGTCTGCCCTGTAAAACATCACATGAAAAGACATTGTTTGTGGCAAGGCGTACACTCCATCTTCAAAAGTAAACTGATCAAAAGCGCACTCATGAAACCATCCTTTAATCTCTTCAAAATCTTCAAATTGTGTCAGATCTACAACCGCATTTCTAAGGGCATAATTTATAGGTTCCTTACCAGCTACATTTAAGGCTACATCAGGTCCTCTTCCCGCAAGTGTTGCTGACAATAATACGTCTTTATTAACAAGCTTGATGTTTACAGGTATTGAAGTATCAGTGACAAAATAATTATCTGCAAGCTGCTTGATTATCGTTGCCTGGTCTCTTCCGCCTCCTGTCATACTTGTTACATTTGAACCATCTGCAAGTATCCATACTTCAAGGCTGTCTTCTCCATAAACTTCACCTATGCTGTCATAATCTTCTACAAAGCTCGCCATAAATTTCCTGAATTCGTGATAGAGTTTTTGGAAAAAACCTGCCTCTGCTTTAGGAAGCTTTGAATCCTCACTGCATAAAAGCAGATAATCAATCTCCAAAGGCTGTTCTTTCATAGAAAGTTCCCATGAACCAAGAGCTACTATATTGTCTTTAAACGCAGACCATTGTTTGGCAATTGTTCTTGGATCTTTTATCATTTTCTCAAGCTGATTCTGAAGATTATCGATCGTTGCAAAAGAACTGCTTCCAAGTCCGCTGGTATAAACATTTAAAAGCTCTCTTATCTCTTTAATTTCTTCATACTGATTTGCAAGTATTTCCAAAGCTTCCGGTGCTTTCTGCTCCAGTTGATAATCTCTCATAGTATCTGCGGATGATCCTATGATCATAAGAAGCTGTCTGTAACTTCTATTAAGCTCTGCTATACTATTATCTGTTCTTCTTATTATTTCTGATAATTCGTCTCCCAGTGTGATCTCAAGTCTTATTTCATGCTTTCCTTTTTCAAAGTAAAACATGTATGGATTTTCTTCATCTTCATTTGCCATTGGAGAAAGTCTTTTAAGCTGCCAATCATTGCTATACAAGAATTTAAGCTCTTGAGCCTCTTTAAAAGGCGTTTCGCCATCGATTGAAAGGCTTCTGATAACTGTAACTCCTGTATTTATATTCTGTCTGTATCTTAAAGCAAGTGTATAAAATCCATTTTCAGGTACTTCTATCTCCCAGCTTATCCATTGCCCTACCTTCTTCCAGTTACTTCCTCCAATTTCATTAAGCCTTGTCTTACTTGGACTATATGGCTCAGATAAAGGTGAGGTCCTGTCTGATATAGGATACAGAGTAGAATCTGACTTATACAAAGCATCTTCTCCCTGAACTTTAAGCTGTATATCAGAGATTGTATTATTATTACTATTTTCATTAATACTTAGATAATCACTATATGATAATGTTTCCTCTGCCTTTGTTAATTTAATCTCACCAATCTTCATTGGCTCTTTTGTTGATTCAAAAGTTATAGTATTAGTTCCTTTTTTAAAGTAAAAACAGAAAGGTTCTTCATAGTATCCATCACTGTCTTTGAGATAACTTTGAAGCCACATATAACATTCTTTCTGCTTTGGTCTTACATCATTATCTCTGGAATCTGCTTTTATCTCCTCTGCATCAGCCCAGATCCTGGTAAATTCAATGTACCTTGCATTTTTAAATGGTATTTCTCCATTTATATAAACGATTCTCTCTATGCTGTTATTTTTGCCTTCTAATGGGTAATAATCCAAAAGAATGTTATAAAATCCTTCAGTTTGCACTTCAACTTCATAAGTAACACTTCCTTCTTCCAAGGTACAAAGGCCATCGTCTTCCAGGTAGAAGCTATCATCTTTTTCTAAATAATTCTTTCCATCTATAACAATTTCCTGATCCGGAAACTGTGCACCATTCTCTAGATAACCGCTTATATATGACTCATAATCACCCATCTCGTATACGGTATCCAACAGATTATTATTAGCTTTTAAAATAGCTGAGTTCTCGTTATCATTTAATGAATCTTCAGATTCCAAGCCGTCTGCTGTTACTGTTATAAAGGTAGAAGAAAACATTACGCAGATTGTTATCACAAAGCCAGCTATTCTTTTGATATTATTAGTTACCATCTACTAATCCTCTTTCCTGATAAAAGATCTTGAGGCTGTCATCTTCCATAAACTCAATATCCAAAAACAAATATGATGATTCTGATAGTTTATTGCTGTTCCATCTGTCCCCAAGATAAATATATCTTTCAATTCGTTTATTATTACTGGCATTAAATACACATGTGCTTTGAGAATCAAAGGTTGTATGTGAAGTATCGCCTATACAAGGATCTCCCATATTTTTCCAATTACCCATTATGTTGTCTGTAATATAATATCTTGCCTGATTAGGTGCCCATCCTGTACAACCGGATGTAATAAGGTAATACTTACCATTTCGTTTGAACATGGCAGGCGCTTCTCTTTGTGCTCCAGGAAACAGTCTTATATAATCCCGGCCGTATACCGCCTTATCAACCGTCTCACTAAGATATGTATAATCATCATTTAGTTTTGATATATATAAGGTAAGGTTTTCTTCACTGGAGTAGATAATATATGCACTGTCGTCGTCATCTACAAAAAGGTTCATATCTCTTGCCATCCCCTTACTTTGCGGATAATAATCTTTCTGATCGTCAGGACATATATTTAGTCTGTATCTGTCAACAAACTTATAAGGGCCAAATGGAGATTTACTGACAGCAACCCCTGCTGATGCTGCTGCATACGAAGATTTAGATTCTCTTGTCGGGCCATCTGCATGGAACCATAGAACATACTGCTCATTTTTCTTGTTATATATTAGTTTTGGTCTTTCTATGATGGCCGTAGTAGAATTTATACATTCATAAATATGGTCAAGTTCTTCTGAGCTTTTATCGAAGTACAATTTCTTAAAGTAGATGTCATTATCAAAATCTTCTCTTTTATCTATATTCCTCATTATGATGCCTTCACTTTTCCAGTTACGTAGATCTTCTGAGCTATATGCCCTTATTCCTCCATGAGCACCACTTGTTTTATCCTCACCAACCCATATCCATTTACTAACCACACTTTTTGAATTTATATCAAAATAAGACATCCATTGTATCTGGCCACCATGAGCCTGAATAAGATGTCCGTCTTCGTCAAAATAATTTTTACCATTTGGAATATCTTCATAGAACATTGTATTGATCCCCCAAGATATAAATGAACGCTCCCCTTTACAAAAATCATTCTATACAAAGACAGTGTTTTTTAGTATGAAATATTTTTTGATAAATATTGTCTATTTTTCGTTTAATACATTTGAGAATTTGTTATAAAAATGTATTTTTTTACGTTTTCTTAAGTATTTACATATTAAGTTTTGAATAATATGGAATTTTTTCAGATATTAATTAATAATTTACATAGCTTTTTATACCCGAAGATTTTATTATAAATATATGCGTTTACATGAATATATCTATAAATGCTATGGAGATGGTCTAATGGGGTGCAGTATTAAAAAGGAAACTAAAAAGCGGGGAATGTTTTTTTTCAGATTTAAAAGGCAACCGATCAGGAAGCAATTTGCTATTATTACAAGCGTGTTTTTGGGAATAATACTTGTTCTTTCGATATTATTATTTGCTTCTATCAAAATAATTTTTTTGCAAAACCAGCAAAATTATGCCGACATGTATGCAAACAGGTTCAGTAATGAACTTGATAATATCAGTTTTCAGCTTGAAGTACTTGGTAATGATTTTCAGAATTCTGCAATATGCAAAGAATTATTATCTACAGACAATTATTCAGATTTTTCTACTGATCTTATAGATGAGATCAATAATAAGGTAGCTTCTGTAAAAGGACTTAATTCTAATATAGCAGACATTGCTTTTGTTAATGATACTCTGCATATGTCCTCAATTTTCTCAGAAGAAGATCTTAATTCTTTATATATTAGTGCTCTTTCTGACCAGAATATCAGTAATTCGATGGGTCTTAACAAAAGCAGCATAAGGACTCTTTCATCTAAAACATACTATACCTATTGTTACAAAATATATCAAAAGGGTAGTATCATAGGCTGCATCTTCATATCTCTTGATATAGATAATCTTATAATTGATGATTTCGGTAATGATGCAAACTCTACTGATTCTTTAGAATCAAAAGCTTCCTCCTTTTTCCTTATGGACTCAAATGGAAATGCTTATCCGCTTAACAGAAACTCAGAGCTATTCACTGATGTAGTACTTGCTTTTTGTCAAAATTATATTTCAAGCCCGTCCCATACAGATCAGAATGGTAATATAAACGAAAGCTACACGTACTCTGATCATAACTATGTCATAAGTCTAAATTATTCTGAGGAATCCAACTGTTATGTCATAAGCAGTGTTTATATTGCCGCTATAAATAACTATCTTATTTTTGCCTGGCGGCAGATAATCATCATACTTATAGCAATTTTAATATTTTCACTATTATTAGTATATGTACTATATAAAAATATGGTGCAACCAATCAATAAGTTCAGCGGAATAATATCAAAAATGACCCAGGATAGCCAGCGCCATCTAACCAAGCCTATTGCTGTAGATGGTTGCGCAGAAGTCCAGGATCTTACTACTTCTTTTTCTACTCTCTTCGCTGCTATTGATGAACTTAATAAGAAAATATTTGATACTACAACTAAACTTTATGAAGAAAAAATAAGAGGTCAGGCAACAGAAATCTCTTACTTCAGAAGCCAGATAAATCCACATTTTCTTTATAATGTACTAGAGCAGATCAAGTCTCTTGCACTATCTAATAATGTACCTGAGATTGCTTCTATAGCTGTTGCAATGGGCAAGATGTATAAGTACAACGCAAAAGGTGATCCTATAGTTCCTTTTAAGAACGAACTTGAGATGACCAAGGCCTATATAGACATACAAAAATACAGATTTAAAGATAAATTTGAGATAATCTATAACATACCTGATGAAGTTCTGGATATTCCGGTAATTAAAATAATACTCCAGCCAATAATAGAAAATGCTATTCAGCATGGTATAGAACCAGCGCTCCATAACTGTATGCTGTATATTGGCTGTAACGTATCTGATGATCTGTTTACTATAGAAATAAGAGATGACGGTATAGGTATAAGTGAAGATCAGTTACAAATAATCAAGGATATTCTGAACACCCCGCATTACGAAGCTAATGCATATGTCGGTATATACAATACTCATGCTCGACTTAAACTTCAATATGGCCCTGAGTATGGCATTACAATTGATAGTAAGGAAAATGATGGCACAGTTGTAACAATAAAAATGCCAGTAAACATCAAGTCCCAATAGGGGTACTTCAAAAATACCTATATACAAACGACCAAACTGCAGATTATTCAAAATTTCAAGTCCTGGCAACAAAGCTACTATTTAATTCAAGAGGTGACTATGCATAAAGTTCTTTTAGCAGATGATGAACCAAGTATAACTGAATCAATGAAAAATACTATTCCATGGAGTAATTATGACATGGAAGTAGCTCATATAGTAAGTTCCGGTCACGACGCTTATAATCTTATAAAGGATAATGACATCGACCTTGCCATACTTGATATCAGAATGCCCGGCTATAGCGGACTTGATATCAGCAAAATGATTTTCACCAATAATCTTAAGACCAAAGTTATAATCGTGAGCGGATATGCAGAATTTTCTTATGCTCAGAAAGCTATCACTTATGATGTACTTGGCTATCTACTAAAGCCTGTAGAATATGAGGAACTGGAAATTCTTCTATTAAGAGCACAGAGAATGCTTTCATCAGACGATAGCAGTGATCTATCTGCAGATTTCATGAATTATATAGAAGAAAAAAATACTTCTATGATGGAAGCTTATCTTAAAGATCAGGGACTAAGTTCAGATCAGTATTACATTGCTTCTACATATGGTAATGTAGCATCACCTGTTTCTCATGGGATATCTTTTTCAATTGGTATAAGCCAGAACATGTATATATCTAATAAACCCTATATAGAAAAAGACTTTGATGGTATTACTTATGCAGGAATAGGATTATTCCCTGCATCAGTTAGTATTACTTCTCTTCGTCACGCTATATATGAATGTGCTTCAATGTGTTTTAATTCATTTATGAATAATGATACATCACAGGATTCTATTGTTTGCACATCTTATACCAATATTCAGAAAACCGGTATTTACAAATCTATAACCTCTGCTAATAGTTTTAATGAAAAGGACAAGCTTATCATCCTTCTAAACAATTTAAAAGAGCCAAAGTACCGTTCTCAAATGAATATTAATTCTACTATGAAGCTGAACAACCTCTTGGTTTCCAATAATCAATTGTTTCCTAATGGTCAGGATTACTATATTTATAATTACAAGCAGCTCCTTCATGACTATTCTTCATTTGATAACCTGATAGATAGCCTGATATTTCATCTTAGTAATGCCTCAGAAACCATAGATGATGATAATAGTTTCAGTAATACTTACTTTTTAAAGATTATGAAATATATAAATACATATTATAATGAAAACCTATCTTTAAAAGATGTTGCTGCTGTTGTTAACCTGAATCCCAACTATGTAAGTCAGCTTTTTAAAAAATGTTCCGGATCAACTTTTTCTCACTACCTTACAAACTTAAGGATATCCAATGCCAAAAAGCTGATCACAACAACTAATACATCAATAAATGAAATAGCATCTCAAACTGGTTTTAATGACTATTTCTATTTTCTCAAAACATTTAAAAAGTTCACTGGTAAAACTCCAAGTGAATATCGTGCAAATCAAGACTAAAAAATGCTGGCCATGCGGCCAGCATTTTAATTCTGTTATTTAATCAGTGAACATCATCCGCTCTGTATCTAAGCTGAACTAAATCGTCATTAGCTGAAAGAGCTTTAAATACAAATATAATTGAGATAAATCCTGAAACTGCTCCAATAGCTGTCTGCTCTTCAACAGAAGTGTTATCTATAGAAGCATATACTCTTGAGTACATATCACCATAATAAAGTATTGTGAATGCAATTGATAACAATGTACCAAATGATCCCGGAATAAAACCGATAACTATTGGTAATAACCATAAAAATCTATATATGGTTGTATCAAGTTCAAATGCTCCAAGAACTTTTACTTTAGTGGTTCCTGTTGAAACAATTGTTGCAAGTACAAAGATATTAAAAATCGGAATCCATCCAAATCCCGGACTTTGATAACCAAGCTTCTTAAATACCTTGACAAAGCTGAGTGAACTGATCACGTACAGTGCCACACACAATAATAATGTCCCAATAAAAAAACTCCCAAACATTGCTAAAACTAATTCCATTTACTTTTCCTCCTGCACCTTGCGGTGTTATTTTTGATATGGATAATATACTATAATCCCAGGATTAATTAAATGTGTAAAATTAGCAAAATAAAAGTTCTATTTTGTACATTTTGTTAGTTTTTTCACAATATACACGGCGTAATACTCCAAGTTTATACGAATCTTTTTGCCAGTGGTCTATCCATCTTTTACCTCTTTTTTACAGGAATCCAGGGTTCACAAAAAAGGTTCTCATGACCACTGTCAAAGTACAGCTCGTAATCAGTCTCTTCAGATGCAAAAACCTGCTTTCATGCATTGATCCAACATGAGCCCACATCCAGCCTATT
>NZ_JAILQF010000034.1 GCF_024699075.1 Butyrivibrio sp. | reverse complement strand
ATGTTAAATACGGCATTCTTATTTTCCACAATTACTTAAAATGCCTTGTATTTCTTGTGCTTTTCGAAGAAATAGTATCATTTTAGTATCACGAGCTGTATCACCGTGATACTATAACTACCTCCTTCCTTCGTTCTGGTTCGCTTAAAAACTCTCGAACAATTTGACATTGTTCGCTATAAAGTATTATAACACATGCCTTACCAATAAGCCACAAGAAAATTAAAAATACCAGTAAAATTATTTCTATTAAAAGAGGGATACGAACCTAAGGTCCGTACCCCTCTTTGAAACACTTACTTATCTTCCAAAAGACCAAAGAGATATTCTTCTAAGCCACCATCCACGTTGTAACGTCTTTCTGCTACCTGCATTGCCATTGCAGCAATTGCTTTCTCTATCTTAACATTCTTGTTATATGCTGTCTTGACTGGATCCTTTCTTGAACGAATCGATGTATCCTCAGCAAAGAATCTTTTGAAATCAGAATCTTGTACAAAATCCTCCATGTCCATGGAACGGATATCCTCACCCAAGAAACCGTAGTTTTTCAACAACAAATATATCTCTAAACGACTCATCTTTGCAAATACACCATCGAATATCTGCTTTACATCATCGTCCAATGATTTTCCAAAGACAACTTCATCGATATCATATGATTCCTGGCCTCCCCCAGAAGAGCCAAGTGGTCTAAACTTTTCGATTCCCTGTTCAGTTATCATATTATAGGATTCTTTTCCCTTCTCAGTCAGGATAAGTTCCGTAATTTGTGCTATCGAAATCTTCTCGCCTAACTTGGTAAAAATTTCTTCAACAGTAATATCATCCTCGGTCCTATCATTCTCACTGGCAAGTGCAGCACGTGCAGAACGAATCTTCAAAAGTACCTTCGCTTCTTCCGGTGTAATCTCAAGTACAGATGCCACCGCTTCCCTGATACAGTACTGTGTTCTGCTCTTAAAAAATGTCTTAACCTCAAACTGCTTACCTTCATATTTATCATCCATGTATTCCGGATTGTTAAACCTATAAATCAATTTCGGTGCTACATTTATAACTTTAGTCATATATGCTTCCTGTGTCTGATCATCCAGCTTACAGCGTCGGCTTTCACATTCCACCATCTCCTTGATAATATCAAAGATTTCCCAAAAAGCTATATTAGACGCTTCATCTGCTTCATTCAAAAGTCCCTGCTTCTTAAGTAATGCAATATATGCAGCTACTCTTGTCAAATACTCCTTATAAGATTCCTCTGGGTTACGTTTTAATGTTTCTTTCATGGATTCTACCTCCTAAAACTTTTGTCTTGGGAGGCAGAGCCCCGTAGGTTATATAAGGTTATAAATATCAGTCACATCCGCGCTCCCGGCAACGCCGGTATAAACGAATGAGATACAAAAAAAGCTCCTCCTCCCGGTATCTTACCGGGAAGAAGAGCAAAAGATTAAAAGCACACAAAAAGGGGCTGTGTAAACTATTCCAGGTTCTAACCCGGTAATGTCTACACGCCCCTCATGTACGCTCCACCAAGGAAGCCATCACGCCCATACGTGCTTCAATATTCAGTTGTTATGATTGCCGTCTGCTACTTAAATGTAAATCTTTCCAGCGACTGCCTTTTCGAGCAATTCACCTTCAGTAACATTGTGAAGGGACATCGCTCTTGGATGCTTATTGTGGCAATGTCCGCAGGTCATTATGATTCCCTGCAAAACCTTTGTATTCTTATCACCAGTGGTCTCGTATGCCACATGCAAACTCTTTCTACAATATTTACAAAAAAACTCGATCTTCATAATGAGACTCCTCCTTGTATTCGTTATCCGATACTGGAAGAGGAAAAGGGAAATGTCACCTCTCACATGTATACCATTGCCGTTGATCCGGTCGGCAAATGCAGTAACCATTCCGTAAGTGCCAGAGTATAACACAATTACCACACAACTCCTTAACTGATCATTTTTCGATGTATCGAACATCTGTTTGTATGATATCAGTTTCCGGATCAAAAATCAATACTACCTGTGTTTATTTCCTCGTCCATATTTTATTGAAAGGTTCATGTATCTCGCGAAATACTTACCAAGGCGTCCCTTGATGATAATCATATTACTACACATCTTTATATCTGACATCTGAGCATCTTACACATCCATAGCACATTGCAATGTGACAATCAAAACCACCGGCTTAGCCGGTGGTTTGTTCTAGCCCTATAAGGGCTTGTTACCGGCACTGGAGTCTAAAGACTCATTGAAAGGTTCGCCAGCTGCAACATCATTTACCTACCGAGCCCCTTGGGCTCTACTTATCTGTTTTTGACTACTGGCTCACCCGTGAACGGGTCAATATACTCTTTGAGTGTCATTTGATCGTACTCTAAGTCTTCTTTTAATTGATTCCTTATGTACTCTTCAATTTTCTTTGCATTCTTTCCTACCGAATCTACATAATATCCTCGGCACCAAAAATGTCTATTCCCATACTTGTACTTTAAATTCGCATGTCTCTCAAATATCATAAGCGTACTCTTACCTTTTAGATATCCTACAAAACCCGAAACACTCATACTTGGTGGTATTCTAACCAACATATGTACATGATCTGGGCATATTTCAGCTTCAATTATTTCCACGCCTTTTCTCTTACATAATGTACTAAGAATGTTTGCTATATCAGCTTTTAACTGACCATATGCAACCTTTCTCCTATATTTAGGTGCAAAATACTTACACTCCCACTTTGTGTGTGATAAACTATTCATGTCCATTGGGGACTGCCTCCTTTGCTTTTACTTGGCTGACGAACCATAGTAATTCTAGCACTGGAGGCATTTTTCTGTAAGCTGAAGCATTCCTAACCACCCGCAGAGCAGGTGGTTTTATTCATTTTTCAAAGTATCTATTTTATCTTTATCTAAAATATAAAAACTAAGACTTTGAAAAATAGGGCCTTGCCCTAACAATAAGGACCTACAGATTTTTAATCTGTAAGTCCTACTCTTTGTAATGTTATTTAATTATCCTTAGAATCTTATTGCACTCAAATTTTCTCCATTAGCAAATCTTTCATACATATCTATTTTTCGTAGATACATTTCTTTTACAAACTTAATTCGTTCCTCACTAACTTGAGAATCTTTGCGGTACATTTCTTCAATATATTCTACTTTAGGAAGTAAATTTACATCGATTAGCTTTCTGTTTTGAACATATTTTAATAGGTCTAGTTCATGCTCCTTAAATCCTTGAGACTCTTGAGATAATACAAATTTATCTGTTACTGGTACTATATCTCGTCCCACAAGCATACTCTTACCACTATCATAAATTGGAGCCATAGAGATAAACTTAAGTGTATCTGCATCACGTAAGATTGAAATATTTGTCAGATGTCTGTCTCTATTACTAAAAATAAAATCAATAAGAATTTCAAATTCCAAGTACTCTCTAACAATATTTCTATCTAACCCATTCTTATCACAAACATTAATAAAATGTTCATATCCAGAAATGTTATTAGGTTTAAGCTCACTAGTCATTACTGCATAAGCTGAAACAAGTTCTTTTTGCTGTGATGTAAACAAGCTTGATATACATCCATAATCATAATTTTTTCCATCAATGTGAAGCAAAGAATATGTTACAGCATCACGACCTTGTGCTACAATCGCGTCACCAATAATAACTTCGTTTATGCTCTCGCTAGAATATATATCATGATTTCCTTTTACTAGTTTCCTAATTCCATTGTCGATAATCCAAGTCTTTTCAAGATTTCCTTGCAATGAAGAATTAGGCTGATATTCATCAACCTCATTATCATTATAATTAATCTTTCCAAGGAGCAAATTCTCTTTAAAATCATTGTCAAAGAGGTTAACATCTTCCCAGGTTAACTCAGAGCCAATTGGCCTAATCCAATAATAATCCGTTAAACTCAACCCCAAATTATGAGTAAGATATAATCCATTTGTCTCAATTCCATTTTCCCTAAGCATCTTTTCAATCTTTCCTTGCTTAATTGGAATTGCTCTATCTCTCCACCATTCTATAATTCCTCTAGGACTTGTTCTGTTCTGCAATGGCAAAATGGCAGTATTAGACTTTTTACCAAGTTTTACGATATTTCCATCATCGCCAATTTGAAGCATCATTATTTCTTCATTTTTTCGCATAAGTGTATACATTGCCATCTTACTCACCACCTAACAATTCATTTTCATACTCGTTTTCCAACGCCATCCAAGCATAATCAGAAATATAATTTGAAGGTACATCATTCTGCTTATCCAAAACCCTAATCATTCTTCTACCATCCGAGACAAAATCAATTTCATAATGATTATCACTTGATAAAAGTAGATTTCCAGATATCCCATACTCATCACTATGTGTTTTCTCAACGAGGATATCTCCTCTGTCACGATAGATTGCCTCTAGTATTGCTCTATTTACAAATTCTCCAAGAGTCTCTCCCATATCCTTGGCATGATTCTTAATAAAATCTAGATTCCCCTTACCAGTACGAACTCTTATTTGATCTGTAGAATTTATATATTTCTGAGTTGCAGCTTTTTGTGCTGCTGTATATGTTGCTCCCATATTGTTCCCTCATAATATAGATACACTATAGTTATATGTATAGTGTATCTATATATGTAAGCATTGTCAAGAAATATCCCTATCCCTCAACAAACTCCCTCAGCAGCCTAACCGCACTGCTCAATGTTTCATGTACAGCCTGGCGGCTAACACCTTCAATCCTTGCAATCTCCTCTTCCAGCCTAGCTTTAGACTTTCTTCCAACCAGATTTCCATATCCCTGGACAAAAGGAATTTCCTCCTGAAAATCTAATGCATCGTGATGTCTGATACTTCTCATCTCATGCTTATGCTCATTCCTATGAAAATCCCTGAAAGCCTCCCCCTGCTCAACAGTTATCACTATATAAGGCCAGTACTTCTTCAGTTCTTCCTCATATCGTTTCTTTATTATTTTCTCAGGCAGATCAGTTATCACTGCCCACTTAACTCCTCCTTGGATTTCTGGGTATTAATACATACACAGCTCAATAGCGATATCCAAATGGTTTTTTTCACTTTTTAGAATCTCATTTATGCTTTCAATTACCTGTGATTCGATTGGAGGTGGAGGAACATATTTCGTTCCACCAATTGAGACTGGAACACCTCGTATTCTTCCACCATCATGAAAAAATCCTTCATTTACTAGCCTTGATATATAGCACAGCAAATAGTAATTACTGTCAGCCTGAATCACCTCAGGCGAAAGTGCATTTTGAATAGAACCATTCGCAGCAAGTTCCCTAAACCTCAATACATTTTAGGGAACTTTTTTATCTCCATAGTTTGCAAAAGTTCCCTAAAACTATTGGCTCATATCTCACTTTCAAAAGTTTAATATTTTTAATCTTATAAAATAAGTTCAATAATCAAACAAGTGCATCTTTTCTTACGTAATAGGTGCCCCTGCCACTTCCTCGACGTTCAAGCACTTCTTCCTTTACAAGTGCTGTTAACGAGTTTTCCACGGATGCGCGCCCTAGCTTTGGACACATTTCCATTATTTCACTTTTTGTAAACTTGCCTATTTTTTTATAAACGGCAGCTCTTACCTGTTCAATTGCAGGTTCCTTTATATCAATAATTTCAATTCGCTCCTCAAAATCTTTATAAGCTGCAATTATGGTCTTTAGTATATACTTGATAAAAGGAGTAGGATCATCTTCTCCTTCATGCCAACCATTTTGGCTCATATTAAGCGAGTCATAATACAAATCTTTTAAGCCAGCTATCTTTTTTTCCAAAGATACATATCTACCCACAACATAACCAGCTCTATAGAGTAGCAATGTTGTCAACAATCTACTCATTCGTCCATTGCCATCATTAAAAGGATGCACACATAGAAAATCATGAATGAATATTG
>NZ_JAILQF010000021.1 GCF_024699075.1 Butyrivibrio sp. | reverse complement strand
GAACTTAGCTCTTGTAAGATCCATATCGAAGTGCTTAGGACCTTCTGCTGTTGCTGTAATGAAAGGAAGGTTGATGTTAGTTGTTGTAGAAGAAGAAAGTTCCTTCTTAGCCTTCTCTGCAGCTTCCTTAAGTCTCTGCATAGCCATCTTATCGCCTGAAAGGTCTACGCCTTCCTTAGCCTTGAACTCTTCAACCATCCAGTTAATGATTCTGTTATCAAAATCGTCACCACCAAGGTGTGTATCACCGTTTGTAGAAAGAACTTCGATTACGCCATCACCGATCTCGATAATAGATACATCGAATGTACCACCACCAAGGTCATAAACCATGATCTTCTGCTCTTTTTCATTGTCAAGACCATATGCAAGAGCTGCTGCTGTAGGCTCGTTGATGATACGCTCTACTTCAAGACCTGCGATCTTACCAGCATTCTTTGTAGCCTGACGCTGAGCATCATTGAAGTATGCAGGTACTGTGATAACTGCCTGTGATACTGTCTCTCCAAGATAATCCTCAGCATCCTTTTTAAGTTTCTGAAGGATCATAGCAGAAATCTGCTCTGGTGAGTACTTCTTGCCGTCGATATTACGTCCGTTGTCAGTACCCATATCTCTCTTAATAGAAGAAATTGTATGATCTGCATTTGTAACAGCCTGACGCTTAGCAGGCTCACCTACAAGTCTCTCACCATTCTTTGTGAAAGCTACAACTGAAGGAGTTGTTCTAGCGCCTTCTGCATTTGCGATAACGGTAGGCTTTCCACCTTCCATGACTGCTACGCAGCTATTAGTAGTACCAAGATCGATACCAATGATTTTACCCATAGTTAATTTACCTCCATAACTATTTCATCTTATTTTTGTAATCTATCCCTTTTAGGGAAATCGGAGATGTTTAAAGCTTTGTAATCTGTAGTCTCCTAAGTTAAAACCGCATTCACAATTTTAACCTAAATCTATTTAGCAACAGCCACCATTGAGTGACGGATTACCGTATCATGATATGTATAGCCTTTTTGAAGTTCCTGTGCGACGATTCCTTCTTCGTATTCATCGCTCTCAACCTGCATTACTGCATTATGAAAATTAGGATCGAACTCCTTACCAAGAGCCTCTATAGGTTTAACATCCATATCCTCAAGTGTCTTTAAAAGCTGCTTATATATCATGTCAAATCCCTGTACAAGTGAATCATCTTTCTTGTCATCGGGAACAGCTGCAAGACCTCTTTCAAAATTATCTACAACAGGGAGGATCTTTGTAAGTACATTACTTGCACCTGCATCGAACATCTGTGTTTTCTCTTTCTCTGTCCTGTTGCGGAAATTCTCAAACTCTGCAAGCTGGCGTTTGTACTTATCAGCCATATCATCAAGCTTGTCCTGAAGAGGATTTTTCTTTTTACCAAAAAGAGATTTCTTGCCTTCTTCTTTACTTTCGTCAGAAGCTTTCTCGCAAGCTTTGCTATCATCTTTTTCTTCAGGTGATGCTACAGAGTCTTCTGTTTCTGAATTTTCTTCATTAACAGTCTCATTTTCTTTAAGAGCCTCTTCAACTTCCTGCTGCTCTTTTTTGATTTCTTTTTCCTGACTCAAATCCATTCTCCTTTATCACTATTTGTTATATGTAAATAGCTAGTCGCTCTTCTTATAAAGATCATCCAGCTGATGCATCATCTTCTTCAAGGTAGATATTACCTTGTCATAGTCCATTCGCTTAGGACCTATGATTCCGACTGTGCCTCGCATTCCTTCTGCAAGTTCATAGGTTGCTGTAACAACGCTACAGTCTTTCATTGTATCTACAGGGGTTTCATTACCAATATATACCTGAATTCCATGCTCCCCTGCACTCAAAGAGCTCTCTACAAGGCTTGTAAGATCACTCTTTTCTTCAAATGTATTGATAAGATCACTGGCCTTTTGATTATCTGAAAGTTCAGGGTACTTAAGGATATTGTTAGTACCACTTGTATATATCTCAAGATCTTCATCAGCCCTGATCGATTCTGCCGCTGCATCTATAACATGACCAACAATTTCTGAATGATCACCTGCCTGAGCTTTAAGTGCAGCTATAAGTCCAAGGTTAATATTCTCAACCGGTATTCCGCCAAGATTCGTATTAAGAATCATGTTAAGCTTAAGAAGTGTCGCATCATCCAGCTCTTCCTCAACCGGGATCATCTTATTCTTGATAAGATTACCTTCAAGAACGATAGTGGCAAGCAAATGGCTTGTGTCCACGCGGCTTATCTGGAGGAATTTAAGCTTGTTCTTACTCATAGTCGGAGTTGAAACCATAGTTGCATAATTAGTATTATCAGCAAGCTGTCTTGCAACATGTTTCAAAAGATTCTCAAGCTTCTCTTCCTTGTCCAGCAGCATCTCACGCATGCTGTCCACTTCCTTCTCCTTCTGGGCAAGCATATCATCAACATAGATACGATAGCCCTGATCGGAAGGTATACGTCCTGCAGAAGTATGAGGCTGAATGATCAGTCCCATTTCTTCCAGATCAGACATCTCATTGCGAATTGTCGCAGATGACAGATTCAGATCCGTATACTTGGAAATCGTCCTGCTTCCAACCGGTTCTCCGGTCTCCATATAATTTCGGACGATTGCATTTAGAATTGTTTTCTTACGCTCTGTAAGTTCCAAATGATAACCTCTTCCTTTTGTGTTAGCACTCACTCGACTTGAGTGCTAATATCTTACATACGTTAAATTATCACTTTAAAAGTATGATGTCAACCGACTAATAAATAAAAAAGTCTAAAGAAAATATAAAGAAGCGCAAACCCATGCCGGATCTACGCTTCTTAATATAATAAAAAAGATATGGGGCAATTTAATAT
>NZ_JAILQF010000003.1 GCF_024699075.1 Butyrivibrio sp. | reverse complement strand
AGTTTCCCAACCAGATACCTTGTAATTCATGGTGTGACCACATTTATAATCTGCATGGCGCTATTAAGTGTTCAATTGCCTTTAGCATTCTTTTTTCGGAATCAGGCACTCAGCATCTCTATAGGGATCATGGGAAGTTTCATTAGCTTTTTCTCCCTATTCCTTCCGGAATCTTTTGTCCAAAAGCTTATCCCATGGGCTGCATTTGTTACATCAGGTTTTACCAGGCTGGACTGGAACCCCAATACAAGAGTAAGCCGGTTTTATGTTGAAAATCCGGACTGTTTTCCGGTAATCATCTGTATTTGCTGGATCATCCTTTCTATAGTTCTTACCCTTATACTGCTCGAAAAGTCCGGGGTAGAAGAGTCTGAAAAAATGGTTTCATTCAAAAAAAATGATAAAATTATTCTGCATAGACTCCCTGTTGAGTTTCTGAAGCTGAAGGGTTCACCTGCATGGATTGCCTTCTTCATCGTTCCTTCAATATCAGCAGCGATAGGAACCATAAACTATCTTGCCAATATTAGCATATTGAAAGATGGGTGGTATTCATTGTGGACTCAGCACACATTGTTTTTATGCTACTTCTTCATGCCGGTGATCATAGGAATTTTTGCAGGATGCATCTGGAGAATAGAACACTGCGGAACAAATATAAATCTTCTAATGACTCATCAAAAACCGGCAATCACAGTTCTCGGCAAATATGCGGCAACATGCTTCATTACATCAATTTCACTTATCTGGGTTATGGCTTTGTATCTTATATCCGGCTCAATTATACACATGGATGGAAAATTGCCATCAGGACTGCTTTTATGGTTAATAATGGGAATTATAGGATCCTGGACTATATGTGCTTTTCAGGTACTTGTTTCACTTGTTATAAGAAACTTTGTCATTCCTATAATACTGGCGTTCCTCGGCGGATTTGCCGGACTTGCATGCATAGCAAAAGATATTCCTTATCTCTCCCCGTTCTCTGTGTTCGACCTTGCAATGAATCAAAGGGAATTGGGTGCGGCAGATATTAGATTATTCGTCTTTTCGTCCGTTATCTTCATTGCAATTTTTATCATGACCGCTATTCTGTATTTAAGCCATGCCGATGTCAAGACTAATGAATAATTCATTATAGATGCCACCTCTTGGTATATTTGTTATATCCAGATGAAGGCAGGATAGCAAGTAGTAACTATCACTGGCAAAAGATATTGAGATGATCCACCCATATAATGCTGCTGTCATGTGAAAATGAAAAAGGGGTCAGACGCTGATTGAATTAGTATCAATTGTCGCACGATAGTCATCTTTATGTTGTTTTTGTACTGCTTTTGTTGTATTATTAATTAAAAGGAGGTAGTACATTATGGCACTTTCAACAATTACTGCTCGTGTAAGCGATACTGACAAAGTTAACTTTGATGCTTTTTGTACATCAGTTGGTTTAACATCTTCAGCTGCAATAAATATGTTTGTCAAAGCCGTTCTCAGAGAACATAGAATCCCTTTTGAAATTAAACAGGATGATCCATTCTATAGTCCAGAGAACCAAGCCTATATTCTTAAGTCTGTCAATGAATTACGTGAGGGCAAAGGTACTGTTCACGAATTAATCGAGGGCGATGATGAGTGAAAAGATCTGGTCTGATGATGCTTGGAACGACTACTTATATTGGCAGACACAAGATAAAAAGACCCTCAAACGCATCAATCTGCTCATAAAAGACATTGAACGAAATGGCTCAATGCACGGCATTGGTGAACCTGAGCCTCTAAAGGGAGACCTTCAAGGAGAATTCAGTCGCCGTATAAATGAAAAAGATCGTCTGGTTTATCATATTGAAGATGGACGTATCTACATCTCACACTGTCGTGGACATTATGGAGATAAATAATAATTGTAAAAAGCTCTCGATAAGTTAATAACCTAAAAATGAAACAAGTCTACAACAAAAAAGCGCAGTGAACCTGCGCCTTTTCTATTCCATACTGTTATTTTATACTTCACTTCTAAGTCTTTTGTTGTATTCGTCCAATGCTTTCGATGTCTGATAGATATAGACTATTTTCATAATGCTTACAATGAAGATTACTACTACTGCACATATGATCAGAAGCATACCAATAACATACACTAGAATAATGCTACACAGCATAGCGATCAAAGAACCTATATACCACTTCCATAACCGTAGCCACTTTTCTGATAATTCGTCATCCACTCCTTGAAGTACGTTAGAATGACCGGTGAATTCACTATTAGTACCAATAAGCCCCGCTACTAAGGAAACCAGCGAGATAATAAATCCAAAGGCTAAAAAATCAACATCTTCAGAAGCCCCCGATGCAGCAAACAGGATAAGCTTAAAAGCATCTGCTGCTGAAGTTACTAGAAAACAATAGCCTGCTGTACGGTATTTTTCTTCCTTAGACGAGATTTTTAAAAGAATGAGTCCATAGGCAATGGATTCTATAAAACTTATAATATTGCCTACAATCAAAAGATCTTGAGAAGTTACGATTCTTTCATTACTAAGTATGGATGCAATAGTATTCGGTATGAATAGCCAAAATAGGATCATGATCCAAACGCTTAGAGAATGTGCGCTCTCTGGTGATAATCCTTCTCCCCTGTATCTTTCTTCATAATTTGTTTCTGTCATATTCAATTTTCTCCCCGATTTAAAATCTTTTTACGCATCAAAATTATTGATACGCGCCAACGTATTATACAAATATTTTAAGCTTTACACAAGGTATAGAAATGCTAATAACAGGCTTTCCATATGTTAGTTAGTTCTTTTCCCACCAATAAGCCGGATCTGAGAAATTCTCAGAAAGCCATCCTTCATAGTCATCTACTTCTTCGCCATCGACTGTGAATACGCCGTCATGATACTCGGCAATGTATTCTTCTGTATAGGATTCTGTAGAGATTGTCGCTCTCATGTAATAGGAATCGCCTGCTCCGCCGCTTCCCCTGTATGTTCCATTATTCTGAAGTTCTTCGAAACACCTTGTAGTAGTCATATTTCCATAGTACTTACCGTCAATGTGCGACAGGATCAGATATACGCCTGCATTGGTTCCAAGATCAAGGATAAGTTCCTTGCCATTTTGACCATCAAGATCTACATATGTAACTCGCTTTATCTCAGGTTCACCAGCTTCTGATATGCTTTCGCAGAACTCTTCAAACGTTTCTTCTTCGAGTGAATAAAGGTTCGTGAAGGTTTCATCGCCGTTTATTAAGTTGTCATAACTGTTAAGAGCATTGATTATCTCCTCTTCAGCCTCTTCTTCAGCCTTATCTTCTGTCTCTTCGGAAGTCTCAGCTTCCTCTTTAGTCTCATCTTCTTTATCAGTATTATCAGTTTTTTCATCAGAGGAGTTATCTGATGACTTGTTATCATCATTAGCATCTGTATCATCCTGGCTTGCAGCTTTGGTAGAATCAGCATTCATTGACAGATTGATATTCCCGCATCCTGTAAGCGTCAGTGCGAGGATACATGCTATTGCTATTTTTCTTTTCATGATTATCTAAAACATCCCTTTAAATCCAAATGTTTCTGGCAGATCGTTGCTCCTACAATTATGATCAAAGCACTTCTGGTAGATCGTTGCTATTCCAGGCAGGATCATTAGTATATATTTTTTCCTCATCATAGATTTGGATCAAAATATAAATTCTTCCATCTTCAGTTATGATCGCTGTATAGCTTTCATTCATGGTCGGGATAAAACAATCGACATATTTACATGATGAGCCATCTCCCAGAGCCTTATCTTCCACTGTCACGCAACCGTCATTGGTTCCAAACAAAAATGGGTCATCATATAGATCATCTCCCAGCAGCTGATGAATCTGTGTTAGCTCATCTTCTGTGTATGTTGTAGCCAGGGTATCTGCATTTGTATATACCGGTTCTCCGAGGGTGTATACGTGATCGGGGGATACGTTCATCCCCATCATACCAAGATCCGTATCAGCGATCACATACATAAGATCTCCATCAAACATAAAGACCATGTAGCCATCAGCCATGGTATCTTCTATGTCATCCTGATTACAGATAGCCATTGTCTCGCTGACCCAGTGAGCATTTCCAATGATCTCTCCCTCATGAGAATAGTAGCTAAAAAATCCTTCAAAGGAAAATCCATCTTCTGTCTGGTTCTTGATACTGATACTCCCGGCAACTGAGGAATGGCAATTAGTCGCCTTCCAGTCGCCCTCGTGACCAGGGACGTTTTCGACTTCTTGTATATCCTGGTACAATGATGCCCTGTCTATAGAACACAGCTCATACCAATTCACATTGGTATATACATCATGAATTGTACCATCATCAGGCATCCTGACAGTGATAAAATCACTAAGTTCCTTGGCATACTCAAATGATTCTCCCTTGTCCTCAAATATTCTTACCTCAGTGCGGGGAATCACTCCCTGCGGGCCTGCTCCGGTTACGTAGTGCACTCCTACGATAACTTCATCTTTTTGATCATCATTAATATCCTTAAATGTGACAAAAGAAATATCTTCAAACAAACTATCTCTGATGTCGTTCTCATAAACAGACGGCATTTTGCAGATCACCTTCTCACCTTCCATAAGGTAAAAAGTCGCATCAGCATTCGGATTTGTATCTTCAGGCATGCAGGAAACAAATCTTATTGCTCCCCAATCATTTAATTGAATGTCAAAAGACTGCTCTTCTATTATTTTCGATGTGTCTATTTCTATATTTGCATCATCAGTCTGTGACGTTTGGAAAGTGTTTTCACCGTCATCATCGGTTTCAAAAGCGTTTTTATTGTTATCATTCGTATCAGAAGTGCTTATATCGTCAGTATTCGTATCTTGGGGCGTTTCTACGATGCTACCGCTGCTTCCCACGGTGACATCTGAAGACGCATTAGACTTGGCGCATCCAGATAATATGCACATTGATATAGCTATAATAATAATTTTTCTTTTCATAATACTCTCTTATTGCTGCAAAAACATGATGTCATAGATTTAATTCTTATTGCTGTAAAAAAAACGATGTCACTATCTTAACTCCTATTGCTGTATAAAAGATGGTGCCACAAATTTAATTCCTCTCGCACTTCTCGATTTCTGCAACACCTTCTTCAAGAAGTACAAACCATATCTAAAGATACAATAAAACTGCCACCAGATCAGATTCTGATGGCATATTTTATGTTTTTCTATTGTCTACTTAACGGATAACATTTCAAATCAATCTATAGCCACTACTCTCTTTATTGGGCAATTATGATTATGTTATTAAAATCCAAAAATCAGTCAATAAGATCTTTGATATCAACGTTCTCTCCGTCAATACCTGCAAATGCTCCGTCCTTAACTTCTCCAGCTTCAGGATGAGCGATAAGCCACTTGTTGCGGGCAAAAAGGAGTCTGTCTTCAGGGCATCCTGCCTTAGGTATAGCATTTCCAACATTGGTCATCTGAGGAAGGGCTATAAG
>NZ_JAILQF010000480.1 GCF_024699075.1 Butyrivibrio sp. | reverse complement strand
GATGATTCTATAGATATCGGAGAACGTGGTATTAGTTTTACTTTACATGATCCGGCTTATGGCGGTGATAAATTCTCACCTGCTATTATCGGAAATGGTACTAAATATAAGTACTTACTTTATTTTGATAATAATTTCCCTTACATTCACCAGAATCTTATTAAGATTAGTCTTGGTACATCCTATACGGTTAATGCGGGAATTGATGTATTTGATACAATGACACTTGCACAGGGATCTTATGTAACATCAGAAGTTACATTCCCTTCAGGAGTAGTAGAAGCATCTGCTGATGATCTTCATACAGCTACTTATGTTAAGGGATCACTTGAGTCAAGCGCACTTAACCAGAGACTCTTTGTAGATGATTATACAAATGTTTCTACAGTTAAGAGTGGTCTTTCAAAGATTGGTTATTCATTTGTAATAGGTCTCATCTCAAGTATTATCGCTTATGTTCTTGGCGTTTCACTTGGTATTGCAATGGCAAGACACAAGGATAAAGCTATTGATAAGATTGGAACAGCATACATAGTATTTGCTATAGCAGTTCCTTCACTTGCTTATATCTTCATGGTTAAAGCAATTGGTGGTTCAGCAGGACTTCCTACAACCTTTGATATGGAGTCTACAAGCAAACTCATGTATGTGCTGCCTATCATATCTCTTTCTATTAAGAGTATCGCAGATCTTATGAAATGGCTCAGAAGATATATGATTGATCAGCAGAACTCAGATTATGTTAAGTTCGCTAAGGCATGTGGTCTTACTGATAATGAAATATTCAGAAAGCACATTTTCAAAAATGCTGTTATTCCGATAGTTCATGGTATTCCCGGAACTATTCTTGCAGCACTTGTAGGTGCGATCATTACTGAGAAAGTATATGTTGTACCTGGTGCAGGTAATCTTCTTGTAGAAGCTATTGCCAAGTATGATAACGGCGTAATTGTTGGTGTAACTCTTTTCTATACACTTCTTGGTATTACATCAGTAATACTTGGAGATATCCTTATGGCTATGTTTGATCCGAGAATCTCATTCTCAGATAAGGCTAGATAATATTAGATCATCTTGTATAGAACAGGATAAGAATTATCAACAACTTGTAATAAAAAAATGCGGCATTGCCGCTTGGAAATGAGGAAATTATGTCTGAAAAATTCGAGTTAAAAGATGATTTGGAAGGCATGTCTGAAGAAGAGCTTTTCTCTTTTGATGAGCATGATAAATCAGAAGCGGAAAAAATCACAGCTCCAAGATATTCTTATTGGAAGTCTGTTTTCCGTGTATTCTTTAAAAAGAAGATCAATATCGTTATGCTCCTGATATTGCTTTTCCTTATAGCATTTGCATATATTTATCCTATGTTCTCAGGATATGATAAGTTTGCAAATATTACAGATGCTACGATGAAGCATCTTACACCGGCAGCTTCAATTGCTAAGAATGGTTTTTCTATTCATGAAATACTTGGCCGTGGTGGTTCAGGTGAATCCACATTTGATGCTGTATGGAATGGTGCAAGGATTTCAATTTCATTTGCATTTACATGTGCGATCATTAACATGACTCTTGGTGTAATCATTGGTGCTATTTGGGGATTCTCCAAAAAGTTTGATCTCATTATGACAGAGGTTTATAACATTGTTGGTAACGTACCTTTGACATTGGTAGTTTCAGTACTTGTACTTGTACTTTCATCCAGTTTTGCGACCATGGTTTTTGCAATGACAGTAACAGGATGGATATTCATAGCCTACTTCTTTAGAACGCAGGTAATTATTATAAGAGATAGAGAGTACAATCTTGCATCGCGCTGTCTTGGAACATCAATATTCAAGATTGCGATCAGAAACATCCTGCCTTTCATGACATCAATCATAGTTACACTTGCTGCAGCAGAGATACCTTCTTATATTTCTTATGAGGTATTCCTTTCCTACATCGGAATGGGTATGGCTGATATGTCTCTTGGTAAACTGATATACCAGTATGAAAGTTCGATGGCAATTTCAGGATGGCAGTTCGAGTTCTGGAGCCCTGTAGTAGTCGTATCAATTATTACAGTCGTACTGTATGTAGTAGGCCAGAACCTTGGTGATGCTTCAGATCCTAGAACACATATGTAAGGGGATAGATAAAGAAATGGCAGAAGATAAGAAAGTATTATTGTCAGTCAAGGACCTCGTAGTTAAATTTCATGTAAGAGGACGTATCCTTACTGCAATACGAGGAATTTCATTAGACATTTATGAAGATGAATCAATCGCTATCGTAGGTGAGTCAGGTTCAGGTAAGTCTGTATTTACTAAGACATTTGCTGGAATGCTTGATAGTAACGGATTTATCGATAAGGGTGAGATTGTTTATAACGATCTTGATCTTGCAGATACCAAAGTTTCATACAATTCATTTGCTCATAAAATGATCAATAAGTATAAGGCTAAGCTTGATGACTGTTCCGGACTTGAATTTGGTGCTGAAACTTATAAGAAGATCAGAGCTCTTGAAAAAGAAAGAGATGCCAAGATGGATCTCAACGAAGAAGAGCGCGAGAAGATTGCTAACAAGCTTGAAAATCTTAAGTACGAGCGTACAGAGATTTTCAACAAGCGTCAGACATATAATCCTAAAACTGAGAAGCACCTTATAAAAGAGGCTGGTCAGAAGATCAAGGAATATGATGAACAGATCAAGGAACTTAAAGCTAAGAAGGATGAAGCTGTAAAAAAACATATAGCTGAATTTGAAGCTGACACTAAGACCAAAGAGTATTACAGCTCTGAGATAGCTAAGCTTAAAACTACATATCAGGAAGAAATTTCTCGCCCTGTTACGGAAGAGCAGAAGAAGAGAAATGAAGTTCTTGCCAAGGAAATGTACCTTTCAGGCGGACGTTATGGATACTTTAGAGCATACAAGCTTATGGGTGGTCTTTTTGATGCTATCAAAAAGGCAATGAAGATCGGTGTAGATCTTGACAATGAAGAAGCTCGTAATCAGGTATTTGATACAGTTGCATTCCATGTACGCTATGTAGATGAGACTGAAGATACTCTTCACGGCGTTGCAATTCTTAATATTGCTGACGTTAAGGAGAAAGAGGACTGGGCTCAGATAAGAGGTAATAAGATAGCTACAGTATTCCAGGATCCTATGACATCTCTTAACCCAATCATTACTATCGGTAAGCAGATAACTTCTATCATTATGAAGCATCAGCAGTGTACTGAAGCTGAAGCTCGTGTAAGAGCACTTACACTTATGAAGAAGGTTGGTATTCCTAATGCAGAGAATCGTTTTGATGACTACCCGTTTGAGTATTCAGGTGGTATGAGACAGCGTATAGTTATAGCTATTGCTCTTTCATGTCAGCCTAAGATTCTTATTTGTGATGAGCCTACAACAGCTCTTGATGTTACTATTCAGGCACAGATCCTGCAGCTTCTTAAAGATCTGCAGAAAGAGTTCCATTATACAATAGTATTCATTACACATGACCTTGGAGTAGTTGCTAATATAGCTGATCGTGTAGCTGTTCTTTATGCAGGACAGATTGTTGAGTATGGTACTGTAGATGAAGTATTCTATGATCCTCATCATCCATACACATGGGCACTTTTGTCCTCACTTCCTCAGCTTGCTAAGCCTAATGAAGATCTGTTCTCTATCACAGGAACACCTCCGTCACTGTATAATGATATAGAAGGTGATCCATTTGCACCTCGTAACCAGTATGCTTTGAAGATCGATTCTGTTAAGGAACCACCTATGTTCAAGGTTACTGATACTCATTATGCCAAGACATGGCTTCTTGATCCTCGTTCTCCTAAGGTTGAAAAGCCTGAAGGAATTTGTAACATTCACGAGACGCTGATCAAGGCGTTCAATATCTAATAGATGGAGATACACAAAGTGGCTAATACATATGAAAAGAACAATACAGCATCTCATTTTCCTGAAAAAGGACCTATCGATGAGAAGACAGGAAAAGAGATACTGTTGTCCGTAAAAGATATAGATATTACATTCGGTAAAGGAGCTGACGCTGTTAAGGCTGTACAGGATGCATCATTTGATATTTACAAGGGCGAGACATTCTCTCTTGTTGGTGAATCCGGTTCAGGTAAGACAACAATTGGCCGTGCCGTAATCAGAGTTAACCCTCTTGCTAAGGGTGAGATAGATTATAAGGGTGTTCGTATCTCTGGTAAGATACCGCATTCTCTTGATCGTGAAGTAATAAGAAACGTACAGATGGTATTCCAGGATCCTGCTGCATCTCTTAACGAGCGTGCTACAGTTGATTACATCGTCTCAGAAGGTCTTTACAACTTCCACCTTTTTAAGGATGAAGCTGACAGAGTTCAGAAAGTAGAGAATATTATCAACGAAGTTGGTCTTCTTCCTGAGCATCTTACTCGTTATCCTCATGAGTTCTCTGGTGGACAGAGACAGCGTGTAGGCCTTGCAAGAGCAATGGTAATGGAACCTGAACTTGTTGTAGCTGATGAGCCTATTTCAGCTCTTGATGTTTCTATCAGAGCCCAGGTTCTTAATCTTATGAATAAGTTCAAAAAGGAAAAGGGTGTAACTTACCTTTTCATAGCTCATGACCTTTCAATCGTAAGATTTATTTCTGATAGAATCGGTGTTATTTATAAGGGACGTATTGTGGAAGTAGCAGATTCTGAAGAGCTGTTTAATTTCCCTCTTCATCCATATACAAAATCCCTTATTTCAGCTATTCCGCTTCCGGATCCTAAGCTTGAGAAGCGTAAGAAGCTTTTGACATACGATGCAAGTCAGCATGACTATTCAACTGATAAGCCATCTATGGTAGATATAGGTCATAACCATTTCGTATATGGTAATGCCAAAGAGATAGAAGAATACAAGAAGATTCGTGAAGCTAACATTCCTGTTAAGTCAATCACCATCATGACAGATGAAGAACTTGCTAATCAGGAGACAACAGTAGGAGATGCTACTATTGATGAGGATATTCTTAAGAATACACCTATTCATGATACAGGTGCTCTCTGGCTTACAGTGCTTACATTTTTCCTTCCTATTCTCGGTCTTATCCTTATGGCTGTATTTAAGAAAAAGCACTATGCACGTAACTACAGAAGAGTAAAAACAGGTACTATTACAGGACTTATCTTTATTGGTGCCATAATAGTATTGTTCCTGTTAGCCCTTCTATATGCACTGAAATAATTATTTAGTATTTTATGTAGGTATCAAAGGGGAACTTTTGATACCTATATTATTTTTTATAGTTCGTGATATTACTTGCGACACGAGGTTTAGTATGGGTAATAGATATATAAGAACTGATAGACCAAAGCCTGACAGGATTAAGCAAGCAGAGGTTAATAATGATCATTTATTAAGACGTCTTATTCTGACTCTGGTATTTGTAGGTATTGCAGTAGCTTCTTTTGCATATGCGGTATGGCTTCTTAACAATGCTGATTCCGGATGGACTGTTATAGAAGTGGATTCTACTAGTGATATAAATCTTGGTGATGAATTTACACTTGAGTACAATCTTGGACAGGAGGGAGTATCATCAACAGCAGAGAAGAAAGCAATAGTCCCTGTTTATTCACAGGCTATGGTCAATTACTACAGACTTTTTAGTCCTAATAATATATATTCTGATGTTTATAATCTTTGCTATATAAGCTATAATCCTGAAACTGAAATAGTTGTAGATGAGGATCTGTATTACGTATTTGAAATGCTTGATAAGTATGATAACAGATCTATATATCTTGCACCGGCACTTGCATATTATACTGCTGTATTTAACAGTACATCTGATTCAGAGGCTGCAGTATATGATCCTTCAAAGGATGCAGATATTTTGGAATATGTATCAGAAGTTGCAGAATTTGCAGCAGATCCTGATAGTATCAATATAGAGCTTTTGGGAGATAATACTATCATACTTCATGTATCGGATGAGTATAAAGCTTTCTGTGAAGAAAATGAGATCACAGAGCTTCTTGATCTTGGATGGCTTAGAAATGCCTTTGTTGCTGATCTTACAGCAGATAAGTTAAAAGAGGCTGGTCTTACTAACGGGTATCTGTTTTCTGATGATGGAGTTACGGTTAATCTAAGTAGCGATACAGACTTTTCTTTGAATATATATTATTCTGATGGAGATAATGTAGCTGTTTCTTCGGAATACCCTTACAGAGGACCAAAGAATATTGTATGGCTCAAAAATTTCCTTGCAACCAAGGAAGATGTCGGCAATTTTTATATGTATCAGGATGGAACAGAGGTGTCATATTATATAAAGGCAGACGGTACCTCAGATACAGGATCTACAAGTTTGTATCTTCTATCAGATGTTGATGATAGCACATGTGCAGATATGGTTCTGTCAGCTTATGATATCTTTATAAACGCGCAAAGTAATGAAACACTTGATACTGATGCACTTAGTAATCTTACTTCAAAAGGTATATATAGTATCTATGTAATAGATGGCGAGATCAAAGAAACAAAATAGTAAAACAAAACGTAAAAACGAATAAATAGCACTTCATTAGTACTAAATGAAAGGCATAATAAAGGGGGACCTTGAGATATGAAATTTAATGAAATGAAGTATACAAGACCTGATATCGAGCAGGTCAAAAAAGACTTTGCAGATCTCACTAAAAGAATGGAGAACGCAGAAAGCGGCGAAGAGCAGTGGCAGATCCATCAGGAGTATTATGATCTTAACGAGCATGTTATGACTCAGGCAGTTATAGCAGAGATAAGACATGACGTTGATATGACTGATGAATTCTATGAAAAAGAAAATGACTTCTGGAATGAAGTAAATCCCATACTTGCTAATGTAAGTGTTGAGTACAAAAAGAAACTCCTTCATTCAAAATTCAGACCATATCTTGAAGAGAAGATCGGTAAGGTTGCATTTAAAAATATGGAACTTGCAGAAGCATCTGTTTCTGAGAAGATCCTTCCACTTATGCAGGAAGAAAATAAGCTTCAGGATGAGTATAATAAGCTTCTTGCAACTGCTAAGATCGATTGGAATGGTGATACACTTAACCTTTCACTTATGAATCCATATCTTAACAGCTCAGATCCTGAAGTCAGAAAAGAGGCATGGAAGAAGTATTCAGCTTTCTATGAGTCTAATTCGGAAGCACTTGATGATATTTATGACAAGCTTGTAAAGAACAGGACCAAGCAGGGCGAAGAGATGGGACACAAGAACTATCTTCCTCTTGGCTATGCCCGTATGCAGCGCAATAACTATGGACCGGATGATCTTAAGTCTTTCAGAGAACAGGTCAAAAGAGATTTTGTGCCTTTTGCAGAAAAGCTTCATGACATAAGAAGAAAGAGACTTGGTCTTTCAAAGCTTCACTTTGAGGATGAAGGTGTATACTTTGCAAATGGTAATCCTGCACCGATCGGAACTCCTGAGCAGATACTTGAAGCCGGACGTAAGATGTATAATGAGCTCTCGCCTGAAACTGCTGAGTTCATGAACTTCATGTGCGATAATGACCTTTTTGACGTACTTGGACGTAAGACCAAAAAGACAGGCGGATACATGACATATCTTCCTGACTATAAATCTCCATTTATTTTTGCAAACTTCAATGGTTCATCATCTGATGCTGACGTTATAACACATGAGTGTGGACATGCATTCCAGGGCTTTGTTGTAAGAAATGAGCTTGTAAGAGAGTACCAGGATATTACAATGGAGACTGCAGAGACTCACTCCATGTCTATGGAATTCTTTACAGAGCCATGGATGAATCTGTTCTTTGGTGATCGTGCTAAAGATTATGTGGATATGCATTTTGAAGATTCATGTCTCTTTATTCCATACGGAACAATGGTAGATGAGTTCCAGCATATAGCTTATGAAAATCCGGGGCTTTCACCTAAGGATAGAAATGGTGTATGGCATGATCTTGAACGCCAGTACAAACCACATCTTGATTACAGCGGAAATCCATATTACGAAGGTGGCGCTTTCTGGCAGAACAAGCATCATATCTATGATAGCCCGCTTTATTACATTGATTATTGTATTGCAGGAACTGATGCTCTTCAGTACAAGGTATGGATGGACAAGGATTATAAGGCAGCCTGGAACAGTTACCTTGAGCTTTGTAAACTCTCTGCATCAGACTTTTTTGACAGTATGATCACAAGAGTAGGACTTAACAATCCATTCGAAGACGGATGTCTTAAAAATGTTGTTAAGCAGCTTGAAAGCAGTATGCTCTGATTTTTTTGACTAAAAGGTCAAAAAACTGTTGACAAATGTATATATATTTATAATAATAAAAGCATCGGTTTGGTTACGGGCCGGTAAATACTAAAGAAAGTGAGGTAAAGATAAATGATTAACTTAGTGACATTTAATGCGGATGTATTTCATTTTAATAAGATCAATACTTTTGATATTGCTTTACCTCATGGTTATATATTTGAATTAGGAGTAGAGTAGCTATTTGTATATGCTCTGATAATTTGAATATTTTATTATGGAATTAACCAGGTAAAGTGCACTTACCTGGTTTTTTTATGCACTTTTTTACAGATGCTTTTAGATATGTTTTTAGATTTATGAAGGAGGAAACTAATGAAGACACTTAGAAGCTACGTGCAAGAGCACATTGTGACATATACTATTGCAATTATCTTCATGTTAATTGCTATTGCACTTGACATGATGTTTCCTAAAGTTACTGAGCTTATAGTTAATGAAGTAATTATAGGACAGGATTTCTCAAGATTTTATCTGTTTCTTGCTGCAATCGTTATGATCGGAATTGGCCGAAGTGTATTTGGCTATTTCAAGGAATTTACATTTGACAGAAACTGCATAACCATCGGAACTGAGATGCGTAAGGATTTATTTAATCATATTCAGGGACTGTCACTAGATTATTTCGACGATGCCAACACTGGTGAACTTATGGCAAGGGTCAAGGATGATATAGACAAGATATACAACCTCGTAGGAATGGTTGCAATGCGAGGAATGGAAGTTACACTTAATGCAGTTTTGGTTTTGTATTTTATGTTCGACATAAATCCTGTTCTTACAATACTTCCTTTCACTTTTATGGTTCTATGTGGTGCAACTGCGATCTTTATGGAGAAAAAGCTTGATAGTATCTATGAAGATATCAGTGAAGAAAATGCAAAGCTTACAACAATTGCAGAAGAAAACCTTGCCGGAGTAAGAACAGTAAAGGCTTTTGCCAGAGAAGAATATGAAATTGATAAGTTTAAAAAGCATAACATAAGTTATTACAAGTACAACATGAAGGAAGCAATGGCTCTTATTCGCTTCTATCCCGTATTCCAGCTTGCAGGAACACTTCTTCCTGTTGCATGTGCTGTACTTGGCGGATTCTTTGTTATAAATGGAAATATGGACCTTGGAGAACTTACAGCATATATCATATACAGCCGAAACTGCACATGGCCTTTGGAAGAACTTGGCTGGATCACTAACGAATTTTCAAGCGCCATTGCGTCACTTAAGAAAGTCAGAAAGATATATAAGGTTCATTCAACACTTTCAATGTCACAAGAGCCAAAGCACTTGGACGAAGTTAAAGGAAGCATAGAATTTGATCATGTATCACTTGATTTTGGCGATAACCATATTCTTGAGGATATAAGCTTTAAGCTTACTCAGGGCAAAACACTTGGAATAATGGGCCAGACAGGATCAGGCAAATCTACAATTGTCAATCTTATACAGCGCTTTTATGATCCGACTAAAGGAACAATAAAGCTTGATGGACAGGATATAAAGGCGATGGACCTTAACCAGGTTAGAGAAGCGTCAGCAGTAGTGATGCAGGACGTATTTCTTTTTTCAGATACTATTAGTGAAAATATCCGCATGGGGCGTCGTGAGGAAATGACAGACGAGGAGATAACCAAAGCTGCGCACATGGCTAATGCAGATGCATTTATAGAAAAACTTGAAGACAAATATGACACTGTGATCGGTGAAAGAGGTGTAGGTCTTTCCGGCGGACAGAAACAGAGAATAAGTATAGCAAGAGCACTTTCCAAGAAGGCTCCAATACTGATACTTGATGATTCTACATCAGCTCTTGATATGGAGACAGAGGCAGAGATTCAGAAGACACTGTCTGATATCAAGGCGGTAACAAGAGTTATTGTAGCGCACAGAATATCTGCTGTAAGAGGCGCTGATGAAATCATATACCTTGATAACGGCCGTATCGCAGAAAGAGGAACACACGAAGAATTACTTAGAAAGAAGGGACTTTACTACGACACCTACATTGCTCAGTACGGCTCTCTTCAGGAAATGGAGGTAAGCGCATAATGGCTGCTAATTCTTTTAGAGAAGATGAGCATATCAAAAATAGCGACAGAAAGCTTATATTTGCCAGAATAATACGTTATTTAAGACCGCACATAAAAGAAATTATTCCGGTAATATTGTCTTTACTAATAACTGTTGCAATCAGTCTTGTAAGCCCTCTGCTCATCGAATATGCGATAGATGTGCATGTTGCCAATAAGAATATAAGAGGACTTCTTATTATAACGACTGTAGTAGCTTTACTTGGAATTGTTTATATGCTGTTTGTAAAGCTCAGAATGTATCTTATGAATAAAGTTGCCAATCAGATACTTCTTGATATAAGAGAAGAGCTTTACGAACATATTCAAAAGCTGTCATTTACATTTTTTGACTCAAGACCTACAGGTAAGATCCTGGCAAGGATAATAGGTGATGTTAATTCACTTAAAGACGTAATGTCTAACACCATTACAAATCTTATTCCTAACTTCATAACAGTTGCAGGAGTAGTGATCATCATGATGGTCAAAGACTGGAGGCTGGCACTTGGAACCCTGTGTTCACTGCCACTTATGGTAATTTCTATCTTTTATATAAGAGGCATGACTCATAGCAGATGGGCTGATATGAGAAAAAAGGCTTCAAACCTCAATGCATACGTTCATGAAGATATAGCAGGAATAGCTGTTGTTCAGAGCTTTCATGCAGAAGATGAAACAAGATCAACCTTTGAACAGCTTGCCAATAAACACAGAGATTCATATATTTCTGCCTGCAGGGCTGCAGACTTGTTCGGACCCGCAATTGATATGAGCTGGGCTATAAGCAGTATGATACTGTATCTTGTTGCAGTCAAAATACTTGGCTACACAGCAGCATCCGTTGGACTTATAGCTGCTTTTGCCAGCTACGCAAATATGTTCTGGAGCCCTATAATGGGACTTTCGAACTATTACAATCAGCTTGTTACCAACATATCAGCTGCAGAAAGAGTATTTGATATCCTGGATACAAAGCCTGAAATAGTGGACAAAAAGGATTCTGAAGATATTTCTGATATTGAAGGAACAGTAAGCTTTGAGCATGTAGGCTTTACTTACGATGAAGGAACTGAAGCTGAGAAAAAAGTCCTCGAGGATGTGAACTTTACGGCAAATCCCGGAGAAACAATTGCCCTTGTAGGACCAACAGGAGCAGGTAAGACAACAATAGTTAATCTTATAAGCAGATTTTATGATATCCAGAAAGGCAAAATACTTGTTGATGGTCAGGATATAACTGATGTTACTATTAAAAGCCTTAGGAAGCAGATGGGTATCATGACTCAGAATAATTTCATATTCAGCGGAACAGTCAGAGACAATATCATGTATGGAAAGCTTGATGCAACCGAAGAAGAAATGATAAGTGCCGCTAAAGCTGTAAATGCGCATGACTTTATCATGAAGCTGGAAAAAGGATATGATACTGTATTAAAAGAAAGAGGCGCAGGTCTTTCAATAGGTCAAAGGCAGCTCATAGCATTTGCAAGAACTATGATCTCACAGCCCAAGATCCTGATACTTGATGAAGCTACAAGTAATATCGATACACATACAGAGCTTCTGGTACAAAAAGGCATCCAGACAATGCTTAGGGGAAGAACAAGTTTTGTAATAGCTCACAGACTTTCTACAATAAAGAGCGCTGACAGAATATTTGTTATAAATGATGGCGGAATAGTAGAAAGTGGAAGCCATGACAGACTTATCCAGAAACACGGTGCATATTATGACCTGTATATGGCTCAGTTTGCATAATCATATGTAAAAATACAGTTGAAAAATGTTTGCAGGTATGTTATTCTAATCAAGGTCTGTTCGTATAGACAGATATAGTTTGGATTGCTATAACAGAATAAATTTGGAGGTCATTTTACAATGGCATTTGTAGTTAAACTTCTTGTAAATATTATATATTTGGGTGTTTGTGTAGGCCTTGTTGCAATTATCATTTCACAGCAGGGTAAGACACAGAGTCTTGGAGCTCTTACAGGTCAGGCTAGTACTGATACATATTGGGCTAAGAACAAAGGACGTTCTAAAGAAGGAAGACTTAGAACAGCTACAATCGTTCTTACAGTTCTTTTCTTCGCACTTTCTATATTCCTTAATACAGGAATCGTAGACTGATTTATAGAACCATTACGCGGCACTCTATTTATAGGGTGTCGCTTTTTTCTTTTTATAACGAGCAAAAAGCGAAGCGTTTGCGAGTTTAACTTAAAATTATGGGTAGTTCACAATAAGTTTTTAAAGAGAGTATATTTCATTTATAATAATAAGTAGCAGTGTATATTTTTAATAATGACTAGCAGTATTTATAATAATAACTAGCAGTATTTATAATAATAACTAGCAGTATTTATTTTTAATAATAATTGGCAGTATTTACAGGTTTGACTTCAAAAATTATTCACGATAATAGGTTTGCCGCGTATGTCCGGCAGACCCAAACAAGAGTATAGCCCTTGATTGAAGGGTATATTACTCATTTTGCTTGCAGTATGAGGTTAATAATGGCAAATAAAAGAAGGAAAAATGAACAGGAAACATTTATGATAGCGCAGGATCGCAAGGCTATGGTCAACGCTTTCATTCATGATGATAAATATTCACCAATGAAGGAAAAAGAGCTTGCTGTCTTTCTGCAGGTTGAAAAGGAAGACAGAAATGAACTTGCGCAGATTCTGGAAGACCTTATTAAAGAAGGTCAGATAATAAGAAATAACAGAGGCAGATATCTTAAGTCAGATGTCGGGATCATAGGTGTATTCACAAGTAACAGCAGAGGATTTGGCTTTGTAACTGTCGAAGGAAGAGATGAAGATATCTATATTCCTGAGGGAGATACGGGCAATGCCTTCCTTGGAGACACAGTAGCTGTAGAGCTTAAGGCAGCACAGGCCGGTAAAAGAGAAGAAGGCCGCATAATAAGAATTGTAATGCGTGCAATGACTGAAGTTGTCGGAACTTATGAAAGCTCCAAAACCTTTGGCTTTGTAAGAGCAGATAATAATAAAATCCCGAACGATATCTTTGTTCCAAAGGAACGCAGTAAGGGCGCAGTGTCAGGAGATAAGGTAGTAGTTGAGATCACAGATTATGGCGACAGCGAAACAGGCAAAAATCCTGAAGGAAAAGTCAAAGAGATAATCGGTAATATCAATGATCCTGGTGTTGATATCATTTCTATCGTAAAAGGATATGAGATTCCAAGCCAGTTCCCTGAAAGAGTTATGAATCAGGCAATGCGCACTGCTGATGAAGTAAGTGAAGCGGATATGCTTGGAAGAAAAGACCTTAGAGATGTCCAGATGGTGACAATCGACGGCGAAGAAAGTAAAGATCTTGATGATGCAGTAAGCGTAAGCATAGATGATGAAGGCTTCTATCATCTTGGCGTACATATCGCAGACGTAGCCAATTATGTGCAGGAAGGCTCTGCCCTTGACAGAGAAGCACTAAAGCGCGGAACAAGCGTATATCTTGTAGACCGCGTAATACCCATGCTTCCGCATAAACTCTCAAATGGCATCTGCTCCCTTAATCATGGAGAAGACAGACTTGCCATGAGCTGCCTTATGAAGATTGATGACAAGGGCAATATTGTAGATCATGAAATAGTAGAATCCGTTATCAACGTAGATGAGCGAATGACCTATACAAGTGTAGGCAAGATCATAGTTGATAATGATGAAGAGGAAAAAGAGAAATATAAAGAGCTCGTCCCAATGTTCGAGCAGATGTATGAGCTTGCCAAGATCCTTAAAAAGCGCAGATCAGAGCGAGGCTCTATAGAATTTGATTCAGTTGAGGCCAAGATAAAGCTTGATACAGAAGGTAACCCTGTAAGTATTGAAAAAGAAGAAAGGGGTCCTGCCAACGAGCTTATCGAGGATTTCATGCTTGCTGCAAATGAAACTGTAGCCCAGCATTTTTACTGGCTTCAGGTTCCATTTGTATACAGAACACATGAACAGCCATCTGAAGCTAAGATTGATACGCTCACAAACTTCATAAGAGGTTTTGGCTATCATCTTAATATCCGTCAGGATGAGATAAGACCTATGGAGATTCAAAAGCTCCTCTCCAAGATACAAGGAAGCAGAGAAGAGTCCATAATAAGCAGAGTGGCCCTGCGAAGCATGATGCAGGCTAAATATACGACAGAATGTGTAGGTCACTTTGGCCTTGCACTCCAGTATTACTGTCACTTCACCTCTCCCATAAGACGTTATCCGGATCTTCAGATTCACAGGATCATCAAGGATAGCATAAGAGGAAGACTTGATGAAAAGAAACTTGCACATTATACTGAAATTCTGCCGGAAGTTGCCAAGCACTGCTCAGATACTGAAAGACGAGCTGATGATGCAGAACGTGATACAGATAAATTAAAGAAAGCCCAGTACATGGAGCAGCACATAGGAGAAGTATATGAAGGCGTCATCTCAGGTGTTACTGCCTGGGGAATGTTTGTAGAACTAGATAATACCTGCGAAGGAATGATAAGACTATCTGAACTTACAGATGATTATTATGTCTTTGATGAACAGAATTTCACTCTTACTGGAACAGATTTTGGAAGAGAATACAGACTCGGACAGAAAGTAAAGATCAAGGTAGTAGGAGCAGACAGACTTGAAAAGACTGTAGACTTCAGGATTGTAGATGAAGATACAGATCCTGATGATATACAGGTAAAGCCTGCTAAAAAGCACTATGTACTTAAACTCATGGAAGAAGAGGCCTTAAGGAAAAAGGATCAGGAGTCTAAAGAAGCAAAATCAATAAAAGCAACCGGCATAGATGATATTGACTTTAGCGATGGCGAAGATGATAATCTTATGACAGCGGCTGAACTTTTTGAGCATGAACGTAAGAAAAAGATGATCGAGGGCTATGAACCTGATGGCCGTACAGGAAGACCAAGGGAAAAGGGCAGAAGATCAAAAGATAGCAGATTCAGAAACGGAAGATCTAAAGTTGATGAATCTAAGGACAGAACCAGAAGATCCAAAGATGATGAGTCTGAGGACAGAATCAGAAAAGCTAAAGATGATGAACCTAAAGTCAGAAGCAGAAAATCCAAAGATGATGAATCTAAGGATAGAAGCAGAAAAGATAGATCATCCAAAGATAAGAGTCGCAGCTTTGCAGATAATGGTCCTAAAGAAAAAGGACGAAAGAAGTACAAAGTACACAAGTATAAGAAGTCTGCAACATCTAAAGCTGCCCGCAGCAGTCAGAACAAAAAGCGCTAATATAACTTGAAATGGAGAAGCAAAATGGCAGAAGAAAAGATAAAGCTGGTATGTAATAACAAGAAGGCATACCATGAATATTTTATCGAAGAAAAGTATGAAGCAGGAATAGAACTTGTCGGAACAGAAGTTAAGTCAATTCGCATGGGCAAGTGCAGTCTTGGAGAATCCTTTGTGGTGATCAAAGATGGCCAGGCTGACCTTTGCGGAATGAACGTAAGTCCTTATGAAAAGGGCAATATATTCAATAAGGATCCTCTCCGCGTAAGAAGACTTCTCCTTCACAAAAACGAGATCATGAAACTTGAACAGCAGGTTAAGGTCAAGGGATACACAATAGTTCCTCTTCAGGTCTATTTCAAAAAAGGCCGAGTTAAAGTAGAGATTGGCCTTGGCCGAGGCAAGAAGCTCTATGATAAGAGAGAAGCTGATGCTAAGCGAGATCAACAGAGAGAAGTAGAGAAAAATTACAAAATGCGTCTAAGGTGATGTCAAAACCTCCAAAAAGTATATGCTTTTTGGAGGTATTTTTTATACAATTTCATCAGTCTTTTAATATGTTTTTTATTTTCTATTGACATTATTGCGCGTATTGTGTAATATGACACTATGAAATGGGTTTCAAAATAAAATATATGTCAAATATCACAAATGATTGTGAAAACATTGTGAAAAAAGACATTAAGTATTGTAAAAACAACGGAAGTTAACTATTTATACATATCATATATGTGTTTTGGTTTAGAAACTTCCATTTTTTATCAACAATAAAGAAACCGATTTCAAAAAATTACATTCATTTGCATTAACGCGGGAGAGGAAAGTATGGGTAAGAAAAATGAAACTGTTAATGGGGTGGAGAAGATTAAGCCTCGCAAGTCATCTCTGACATTTGGACAGAAGATTTGGAGAAATCGTACACTTGTTCTTATGTGCATTCCGGCTATTATTTTCTTTATAGCTTTCAGCTATGCACCAATGCCGGGAATCTATGTTGCATTTGTTAAATACAACTATCGAAAAGGTATTTTCGGAAGTAACTTTATCGGACTTAAGAACTTTGAGTTCCTTGCTACATCAGGTAAGCTCGGTATGCTGACAAGAAATACCATTCTTTATAATCTGGCATTTATTCTGCTTGGTAATTTCTTCGCAGTATTCGTAGCAATACTTCTTAATGAGATCCAGAATAAATGGTTTAAGAAAGTTTCACAGACAATGATGTTCCTGCCTTACTTCATATCACAGGTTCTTATCGGACTTCTTGTTTATAACCTCTTAAACTATGATACCGGTTTCGTAAACAGTGTTCTTAAAGCACTGGGAACTCCTGAAGATAAACTTTTCAGCCCTTATTCAGATCCTAATGTATGGCCGGTACTTCTCGTAGTGATTCACCTGTGGCAGTCAACCGGATATAACTCGGTTGTATATTTCGCCTCCATCATGGGTATCGATGCAGAGATCATTGAAGCAGCAAGAGTTGATGGTGCCAATGCTTGGCAGAAGATCAGATACATTATTCTTCCAGGACTTCGTCAGACAGTAGTAATCCTTCTCCTGTTTGCTATCGGAGGAATTGTAAAAGGTAACTTCGGTCTGTTCTATAACATCATCGGTACAAACTCACTTCTGTATTCAACAACCGATATCATTGAGACATATGTATATCGTGCTACAATGACAGACTTCAACTTCTCAACAGCATCTGCTGTAGGTTTGTATCAGTCACTTATCGGATTTGCAATGGTTATGATCGTAAACTTCGTTGTTAAGAAGATTGATCCTGATTATTCACTTTTCTGATGAGATAACGCGACCTTTTGATCACTTCAAAAATGCATGGACTGCATATTTTGAAAAAATATTTTTCATAATACAGAACAGATAATTACAGATACCGAAATGGTATGGAGGATATAAATGGCTAAGAAAGATAAAAAAATTGATTATGATACATATGATTCAAGCGCCAGAGTTAAGCTTGGAACATCAGATTATATTATAAGAGGAGTTGGATACGTATTCGTAACACTTTATGCACTTGCCTGCTTATTCCCTTTCCTTTTGATCATCGGAACATCATTTACATCAGAAGCAGTTATAAGGTCACAGGGTGTTCAGCTTTTTCCTAAGGACTTTACAACAGAAGCTTATGACATGGTAATAGGTGGTGGAGCAATCTGGAAGTCATATCTTCTTACGATTGTTATGACACTTGTAGGAACAACAGTAGGACTTTTGATCATATCCATGACTGGTTATGCTCTTCAGAGAAAAGACTTTGTACTTAGAAATGTAATCTCATTCTTCATCTACTTCACAAGTCTTTTCCAGGCAGGACTTGCACCATATTACCTTCTTATGACACAGACATATCATCTTAAGGACAGCTACTTTGCAGTACTGCTTCCGCTTCTTATGTCACCTTGGCTCATCATCCTGATGAAGAACTTTGTAAAATCAATACCTTTTGAAATAACAGAGTCAGGCAAGATTGACGGAGCAGGAGATATGAAGATATTTACATCACTTATCCTTCCAATGCTTAAGCCTGCACTTGCTACAATAGGTCTTTTCCTTGCACTTGGTTATTGGAATGAGTGGTATCAGTCATCACTGTTCTTGAGCTCAAAGGTAGATGCATATCCACTTCAGTACATGCTTTACAAAGTAGTTAACGAAGCTAACTCACTTAAGAACTCAGTTGCAGCACAGTTTGTAACAGTTACAGATCTTCCTACAAACTCACTTAAGATGGCAACAGCAGTTGTAGCTACAGGTCCTATCGTTCTTCTGTATCCTTTCGTACAGAGATACTTCATTGGTGGTATTACAGTAGGTGCTGTAAAGGGTTAATACGAATTACATACAATAAATATAAAAGCTATAGTAACCGGAAGCTTATATATGAATAGTTTCCATAACAATGTAAGTTGACTGCAATAACGCAGTAACTAATAAATTTTTCAATTAGGAGGGTACTTAATGAAAAAGAAATTGCTTGCTTCACTTCTTTCACTCACTATGGTAGCAGGACTTGCAGCTTGCGGATCATCAGATGGTGGAACAGGAACAGACACAGGGGCAGAGAGCGGCACACAGGCTGCTGAAGATGCAGGTTCAGGGGATGCTGGCAGCACAACAGAGACAGCTTCTGAGATCGACACATCAGAGCATGTAAAGATCAAGTATATGACAACAGGTGGTAAGCCTGACAACACAGCTACAGATGATATGCTTGCTCAGCTCAATGCAATTCTTACAGAGAAGGTTAATGCAGAGCTTGAGATCTACTACATTGACTGGACAGATTATCTTTCAGTTTACAATCTTACACTTGCTCAGATGGACGGAACAGTTGATCTTGTCGGAACAGCTACTGACTGGCTTGATGCATGGCCAAATGCTAAGAACGGTGCATTCCTTGAACTCTCAGAAGAGATGCTTCAGACATATGCTCCTCAGACATGGGCTTCAGTTCCAGCAGAAAACTGGGAATACTGCAAATATGATGGAGAAATCTATCTGATGCCTGAAGATAATTATGCACAGTGGACTAACCACGGATTCTCATATCGTCTTGACTGGGCTAAGGAAGCTGGTCTTACAGATGGTGTTAAGAGCTGGGAAGACATGACAACATACTTCAAGTATGTTAAGGAAGCTTATCCTGATGTTCAGCCTTGGGATTCTGATGGTACACAGTATGCAACAATGGTTGGTGGATGGATTTCATCACACAGTAACTATGTATCAATCGATGGTATCAACTCCGGCGCTATGTGGGGTGGTACAAAGGATGACCTTTACACAATCTACAGCCCATATATCACAGATACAGATTCACTTGTTGAATTTGCTGAGCTCATGAAGGAATGGGATGAGATCGGTGTTTGGAAGACAGACGTTCTTAATAACACATCTTCTGATAACCGTGAAGACTTCCGTGTAGGTAAGACAGCTGCTGAGCAGCATCATACACAGACATGGACAGACCTTTGCTCACCTGGACATACTAACAACACAATCTTTGCTGATGACGATGATGCAGAAGTTGGATTCTTCTACTTTGGTGAAGAGACAGGTAATGTAACAGCTCTTTCAATCACACACGGTGCTATGGCTGTATCAGCTGCTTCAGAGAATCCTGAGAGAGCACTTATGGTTTATGACCTTCTTAGAAACGATGAAGAGTGCTACAGACTTTTCAATTATGGTATCGAAGGCGTTCAGTACAATGTTAACGATGAGGGTCTCAGAGAGACAATCGCAGATGCTGATTCTATCGTAACTAACTACTGGTGGGGCAGAAATGATGACCTCGAGATCAGAGATGCAACAATGAACTGGGATGCTATTGATGCTCTTTATGCAGAGTATGACGGAATCAAGATTGAATATCCTTATGGTCAGTTCATTCCTAACGTTGATTCTATCTCAACTCAGATTGACCAGATCAATGAGATTCATACTAACTATATGAAGCAGATCGCATTTGGTAAGTATTCAGGAACAGCAGAAGAGATCGTTGCTGAATATCAGCAGGCGCTTAAGGATGCAGGTATCGATGATGTAACTGCAGAACTTCAGGCACAGATTGATGCACTTTACAAGTAATTTCATAGTAATTCTTTAAATCCTTGGGGGGCGTATCTTCGGGTACGTCTCCATTTTTATAAAAAATATATAAAAAAATTTTGAACAAAATTATAAATACATAAAAAGCTTTACCGGATGTATCACTAAAAATAATACAGATACACTTACTAAATCTATAACAAAATAAATTAACAGATATATTAGTGAACATATTACTAAATATATTAGTTACTACATAAAATGTACTTATACTTTTGTTTAAAAACAAATACTTCAAAATGAGGTTACATATACATGAGCGGAATTGAAATTAAAGACAAATATTATCTTGATGGAGAAGAATTCCATCTCATATCAGGAGCGATACACTATTTCAGAGTAGTGCCTCAGTACTGGGAGGATAGACTTTGTAAGCTCCGCGCAATGGGATGTAATACAGTTGAAACCTATATTCCCTGGAATATGCATGAGCCAAAGGAAGGCGAATTTAATTTTGTCGGAATTCTTGATCTTGGTAAATTTATAGAGACAGCTAAAGAGACAGGACTTAATGTCATTCTTAGACCATCACCGTATATCTGTGCTGAATGGGAGTTCGGCGGATTACCTGCATGGCTTTTAAAAGAAGATGGAATGAAGCTGCGCTGCTCATATAAGCCATATCTTGATCATGTACGAAAGTATTATGACAAACTCATGCCATATATAAAGCCTTATATGTATGATAATGGCGGTCCTGTTATCATGATGCAGATAGAGAATGAGTATGGTTATTATGGTGATGACCATGCGTACATGGAATGGATGAAAGATCTGATCAGAAGTTACGGAATAAATGTTCCTCTCTTTACATCAGACGGACCATATGATGATGCCTTTACAGGTGGTAAAATACCTGGAATCCTGCAGACAGGTAACTTTGGTTCACATGCCAAAGAGCGTTTTGAGTTTATGCAAAAATATGTAGACGGACCTCTTTCCTGTATGGAATTCTGGCTTGGCTGGTTCGATGACTGGGGATCAGGCTTTCATCATACAACAAGT
>NZ_JAILQF010000479.1 GCF_024699075.1 Butyrivibrio sp. | reverse complement strand
TAATGATCATGTGTTATAAACACATAATCTGCGTCATGAGGCGCTTCCTTCATCTGAAAGGGGTCAAAATATACAGTTGCAAACTCTCCCCTTATTCTAATACTACTGTGAGTAAATACATCAATTTTATCAAGCATCAATTACTCTCCCATTTTGTCTTTTCTATCGTCATCTTTTATATAAAATTGACGATGCTTAAATGTCTATTTTCTTGTGATTACCTTGGTTTTAATCTCATCATCTTGCGATCACACTGATTTTTATCTCATTTTCTTGCGATCACACTGATTTTCATCTCATTTTCTTGCGATCACATTGACCCACATCTCATTCTCTCTTCCTGCTCTGCTGTCAGAGCCTTCTTCATTGTACAAAATATTAAAGCCCGCATTTTGAAACAAAGGAATAATGCTTTCTTTGTTATAATCACTAAACACACGTTCTCCGCGCCTTTTAGTCCCATCTCCGCGTTTAAATGAGGCATACATAACACCATCTTTTTTCAAAGCTTTATTCATTTTATGCATGACTTCAGGCAGATTGTCCATAGGAACATGAAGAAGTGAAGCACATGCCCAGATACCATCAAATTCATTATCATAAGAGATATCTTCAAATCTCATATTAATAACATCTCTTTTAATGTACTCCGAAGCTCTAATGCACATTTCCTTGGAGGCATCAAATGCTGTGACATCATATCCAAGATCAAGAAATGCTTTACTATCTCTTCCGCTTCCGCATCCAGCATCAAGTACGTGGGCACCTTTAAGAAGATAATTCACAAACCTATTTCTGACTGATGACATGTCAGCGCTAATACTACCTTCAAAAAAACTATCAGCATTTTTATTATAGTATTCAACATTAGCATCTGTCATTTTATTTGCGATTTTTTTTAAAAGAATCCTGTCAGCCGGAAGCCAGTCAACGCTATTTAATTCTGCCAGCGTAAGCCACCTGGCTGCTTCATGTTCTAAAAGATTAAGCTTTCCTTCTTCTATGCTCGCCCAGTAGCAGTTCATATGAAGGTGAAAAGAATCATAGTCATAATCCACTACTTCTATAAGATCATGAACTTTAATTGTTGTTTCCAGTTCTTCCTTTATTTCTCTCACAAGAGCCATCTGGGGAGTTTCGCCTTCTTCTATTTTTCCTCCCGGAAATTCCCATCCGTCTTTAAACTCGCCGTAACCACGCTGCGTTGCAAATATTTTGGTCTTTTTATCAAAATTATCGCAGATTATGGCAGCGACAACATTAACTATCTTCATACTTTTTTACACTCTTAATATATTTTTACTTAAATCACTCATCTTCTCCGAGGCTATACAAAGACAAAAGTGAAGTAAAAGCTCTGTAATACTTAAAACGAGAATGATTCCACTTAGTCTTTCTGCCTATACTTGAGATTATGAGTATACACTCCCTTTGATCCTTATCATAAAACCTTATATTGATAAGGGAATAAATATGCCTTGTCTGCAGAAATTCCTTAATGTTGCGGACATAGGGAGGGAGCGTTGTAAGGTCATTAATAACCACAAAATCTCCCAGTGAAAAATACTTGTCTTTGTCGTCACTGTTAATCTTACTTAGCACAAAATCTACCGCTTCCTGATCGTTTACAGCCTCGCTTCCCGCAGCGCATCTATGCCTAAATGGACGCCCGACCAGAAGATTTATGCTCTGAAGTCCAAAAGTATCAGCAAATTCAGTCATATAGCGCTCTATAGTAAGGCCTTTATCATAAAGAGCAAGGTCAAACATCTTGACAATAAAATCCCCGTAAGATGTATCTCTTTCAGTTAACTTTTTAGTATTCTGAAGATTAGCTTTTATATCTTCAAGACTTCCATGCTTTTGTAATGTATAAATGATATATCGATTTCTTCCCTTTTCCTTTGCAAGATACAGGCAGTGATCGGCTATCAGGAACAGGTCATCATAATTGTCCGCATCACTCGGATAGACAGACGCACCGATTGATACAGAAAGCGGATTATCCCTGTCTATTCCCCTGTCTGGAAATGTCGCGCTGACTTTGGTCTTAATACCATTAAGAAAATATCTTAGCTGGCCCTCAGTCTCAATATTATAGAGCATGATAAAAAATTCATCGCCGCCGAATCGCCCGGAAACGCCGTTTGTACCAACTTCATTGGAGATAATATCTGCTACTTTTTTGATAACATCATCGCCAAACTGATGACCATAGCTGTCATTTATATTCTTAAAAAAGTCAACATCTATAATTGCCAGTGCGGTGCCTTTGATTCTCTTGTCATCAATTCGCTCTCTGGCCATCCTTATAATATCAGTTTTATCGATAAGTCCCGTTAGCGAATCGTGCTTGATCGTACTTGGCTTGATCGCTTCACCTATTCTTTTAAGCTGTATGTGACCGACAACGCCTTCAGTATCCTTGTCATAGAAAAAGAATCCCTCGTCCAATACAGTGCTTGTCACACTTTCATCGTCATTGAGGATATTGCCTTTAATGATCGTTGTACTTCTTCCAACTCCTACCTTAACCTGAGATATAAAGCTCCTTACTGCCTGTTTTTGTTCATCATCAGTTCTTTGAAGAAGGATATCTTCAAACTCAGAAAGTGAGTAGTTAGCATTATCAAAATCAGTAGACTCCGTATTAAAAACAGTTATACTTTCATCGTTCAGATTGTATTCAAAAAACACATCATCATACAATCCCAGCTGGGCATTTATCGAATTTATTGTCTTCATCAGGGTAGAATGCGCATTTAAGAGATTATGAGCATTTACTACCGTAAGTCTTATCAGCTTGTCATTATATCTTTCTGCACTGATATAGGTGTAGTACATGATATCAGGGCATATTATCTTACTTGGATACCAATTACCATCGCAATTCTTGATATTATTCATATAGATGTCCATATCTTCGATCGCGATAAGCTCATTCATCGGTTTAGTGATATAATTGCCAAACACCTCATAAATTCTGGCATCAGCAGAAATAATCTTCTGATCACTTTTAGATATGATTATCTCGTGAAAATTAACATCCTTCATGTATATACCTCGCGGCAAAAGAACATAACATCGATTTTCCATGCTATAAGCTATTGTTCCAAGCTCCGGATGACACAAATACAGCATACCGTCAGGAGCACGCATTTGTATATCCGCTCGTTATTTTTAGTATACTTCATTTCTGGTCAAAAAGGCTACTATTACATTTAGGATGATACATCTTCTGACTTACTTTCTATATAACAATCGTCTTTAAGTTCTGAAAATGCGAGATAGCTCTCCTTTCCATATATGAGCTTTGCGGGAATCCTAAGCCTCTTACCAATATAGAATTCATCTGCAACCATCTTTTTATCTGCATATATCTGGGCTACATCGCCAACATAATCTATATCTACAAAGCCTTCCGGACTGTCAGCTACAAGCTTTCGCCACTTGATTTTTCTTTCTGATACAAGATTAAGTTCGTCAAGATACTTTGGCTTAAAAGGTTCCTTAACTTCTGTCATTTCAAGCTTTGCATTTTGGAACTCTTTAACAACTTCAGCTTCTTCAAAGCCTGATTGTGTATATACTTTATATTTAAAGCTGCCGGGCTCTACTGACATTATCTGTCCGTTTTCTTCATAAATGTCGCAGTGATCGCCTATATAGAGCTTTTCTCCAAGCTTTCTTGCATATAGAGCCTCCTCAGTTGATAAAGTCACGAATCTTATTCCGCCTTTTGTAAAGCTCTTATCCCTAAAAACTTGTCCGTCATCAAACTTAAATATAGGCTCTATGCCATCAATTTCAGCAAAGAAATATGTATCCAAAGCCTTACATAGAGGCTGAGCAGTTGCATATTCCAAATTACCTGCAGGTGTTTCAAAATTAAATGGCATGAAAAAAGATATATCGCCCTTTACATCAATCGATGGGAAAACTACACTTCCGGTATCTATTACAACGTCACATAAATCCTCAAGCTTTGCCTGTCTCTGATAATGATTTATAAAAACAAAGCCTCTTTTTCCATCTGTTCTCATGCAGTACCTGAGAGACTGCAGATCATCCGGCTTAACTTCTGCATCTGAATAGACATTATCCATTGGGGCAAGCACTGATCCAAAATCGTTTATGAACATATGGATCAGATTAAGAAACCTGTACTGGTCTCTAACTTCGCCGTAGGATGTCATCGCTGTGTGGAAATCATAATTTAGGATCGGATAATCGTTGGGATAACCCGAAGCTTTGGTCTCATTAAAGGTTGTGAGCTTGCCGATTTTGTTGGTTCCGCCATGATACATGTAATAGCCAACGAGGTTGTTGCCGCAGCCAAGCTTTACAAGAGACAAAGCATAAGCATCAATTCCTGATATTACTACTCTTCTGTGATGCGTTGAATGAAGGCCTGCACCGAGCTCACAGGTAGCATACGGATAATTTTCATAAGGAAGAAGCCAGCTGGCAGCCCCTTCATCTTTAATAACATCAGCGCCTATTGCAGAGTCATTTCTTGTAGTATCAAATACGTAGTGAGATGAAAGCGGAAGTCTTCCTTTACTTGAAGACCACGGAGCTTCTACATATGCCGCAAACACAGGTACAACGTCATCTACAGGTATCTCTGCACCATACTTACTGTTCCAACCGGTCACTGTGTAGATCGGCGCTTCATATCCTATTTCAAGTGCGAGCTTTTTAAGCGCAAGAAGGTGAGGCGCGTTATCAACAAGCTCATTTTCAAACTGTATACCAATTATATTGCCGCCATCTTTATAAAAGAGACCTTTGACCTGCTCATAAATCTTTTCATACCAGGTTCTTGCCTTGGCCATGTACTTATCATTGTTATCTCTAAGTGCATAATCCTTCTGTAAGAGCCAGTCCGGGAATCCGCCATTTCTGCACTCTCCATGAGCCCAGGGTCCTATTCTTATGATCACATATAGACCTGCCCTTTGCGCATCTTCAATGAATTTCCTTATATCAAGATCGCCTGTAAAGTCAAACTCTCCTTCGATTTCTTCGTGATATATCCAGAAAAGATAAGTGGCAACGATAGTTATGCCACCTGCCTTCATCTTGCAAAGCTCTCTATACCAGTTATCGCGACTATCTCTTGAAAAGTGGTACTCTCCCATGATGCCAATCCAGGGCTTGCCAGCTTTCTCAAAATATTTGCTGGTAACATTTATTTCTTCACCAGAAGGATTGGCACCGCCCATCTTGAGGTGGTTACGCAGTAGTTTCTTGTTCTCATATTCTTTGAATCTATAAATCACTTATTATCCCCTCCATAAGTTGGATTATTTGTTTATAGGTTATGACTTTTGCGGCCAGGTTACGGATAGGCTACTATGCCATAAACATAGTTTTTGCGGATAAGAGTTAGTAGTAAGTTACATCTTATCCGCAAAAAGCCTTTTTAGTATCACAACACCTCTTATCCGCAACAAGCTGTTTTACCTATTCTGATCCATAAGATTCCATAATTCTTCATCTGTAATATGCGCCTTTAATCTCAGAATCAGGTGGATCCTATCGCCGCCAGCGCCCTGCTGGAATCTTCTTTGCCATTTGTAGAAATGAGGTCCATCGCCCAGTACTCTTAAATAAGACATCAGGCCTTGCATAAGTATAGACGACTGACGGATATCCGCTTCACAGTCATTTTTATAAAAATTCTTCCAGATGCCATGTTCATGCCCTCTCATAAGCTTGTATCCCTGATCGAACGCTTTAAAAGCAAGTCCTGCTTCATAGAAGGCCGACAGGTAATCTGCCGTTTCGTCTTCTCCACTTTCTTCAAGTGCGTCAAAAAAGCTTTCGCTTATAGAATTATCCAGGCAGTACATAAGTGCCTTACAGGCATGAAGCGCACCCAAGTTGCTATAATACATGTATTCAACCTGATATACAAGATTATCTTGAAGCGCTTTGCAATTATATTTCAAATTCAAGTTGTTTTCTATAGAATTATCCTGTTCACAGTTATTTAAGATCATCAAAGAATCTTTTTTCAATGTTCCCTCGGACTCCTTGCATGTTTCCTCAGAATCCTTAAGAACCCTGCCAATCTCATCCTGGCAGCGCTTAAGATATTCTTGATAATTTCTTGTTCCCTGTTCAAACTTTTCAAGATAGAACTTAACCTGCGATACCAGGTGATCGGCAGGACATATCCATTCAAGCGACGGATCAGCCTTGGTGGTGCCCGGACTAAACCTGTTAAAGTTTGAAATGAAGGCACTTACAAGAATTCTTGTTCCGTGATTGCTAAACTGCTCTCCGGCATGATCATCTTCATTAGGTCCGTAAGATACGGAATACTTGGGCCATAAGCTATAAAGCTCTGCGGCAGTTTTATAGAGCTTTTCGCCATAATAATCGAGGCAGAAAGCTTTACGGTGATTGTCTGCAATTTGTAATGACTCCTCTAATCTTTCCCCAAGCCAAAGCTTAGCTATAAGATCAAGATAATAGGTATGCATCTTAACATTAGAACAGTTGATGATCCAGAAATCATCCGCTCCATGCGCCATAACATCCATCAGTTCATTTACAACAAACTCCGGAGAATTTGGCAGCATTGTCATCTGAGCTGCTGCCTGAAGATCATAAAATGATGCATGATAATAGATTCCGTGAGATCCTTTATCATCTTCTTTGGGAAGGGCATACACCCTCGGATTATGATTGTTCTGCCTCCTTGAAACCATTTTGCCAAAACCGTTATCAGCCCAGATCTTAATGACATCTTCTGGAAGATCAAGATACCCATCCCTGTAAAGCTCCATAGTTTCGCCATACAAATTGGTACAGCAGATTGCATCAGGATCAGCCTCTTTTACCAGATTGTACTGCTCCATGATAAGATCGCTCATAAGCCTGCCTCTTGCCAAAGGAGTGTCATAGCTTGGGTCATCCGCCCAAAATGGCCTGTCGCCCTGGCCTCTGAAACCCAGGTTCCATACGACATTACAATCCTTTTGATCTTGTATGGCTTTCTTCCATAAGCCCCTGAAAAGTTCCGGATATTTGGCAAAAGATGCTTCGAGATCCGGATAAGCCCTTGCAAACATCTCTGCTCCAAGCGGCTCTGCATGATGATGCGTTATCCAAAGGCCATAGTCTCTCGCCAAAGCCTTGTACTTATGGGAATTGTGGTCGGTTCCGGGAATAGTCATATTGCCGCCGCATCTAAGAAGCGCCTCAAATGCCATCTCCCAAGGCAGGCATTCGCTTCCTTCTGGCTTCCATTCATCAAATAGTATCTCATCATTAATAAACCAGCCGCGCAGCGCTACTACTGGTTTTACAGATTCATATTTATAGTCAGTAGGAACTTCATAATAAGATTTTTTGGAAAAAAACTGTTCGTTCCAAAACCAGAAATTCTGAACCCCAAGAAATGTTCTGCTTATGTGATATATTCCGTATATAAAGCCAAGATCACCTGCTGCCTCGATCACGAGACAGTTCTGATCTTCAACCTGCTCTGCCTTTATTGTAAAACACTCTCTGATACTGTGAGTATTTAACATGCTTTCATAATTATTCTTATCGCAGGGAACAGAGCTCTCTATATCTATTTTATTATTTATATTGTTATAACATTTGCTCTCATCATTACTGTTTATATTGTTATAACCTTTGTTTTCGTCATTATAGTTTACATGCTTTAAAACAATATCAAGCCCCTTATCTTCCGTCTTACTGCATGTATTAGCAATATCCCTCCTAAGTGCAGCTATTGCTTTAAGAACTGGAACTTTTTCATCCTGATATATGATTTTAGTATTGCTATTGATCTTAATAGTGTTCATCTTCCTGGTCCTTTTACTAATAATTTGGGGCTTTTTATTGAAGCTCTGATTTTGCTTAAGTCAAGCCTTGATCATCTCAGTTTTATTTAACTCAAGCCAAAACTTGATCATCTCAGTTTCTACTTCACTAAAGCCTCACCCATAATCCCTGCAGTTTCTATTTTACCTCAGTTTCAGATCTTCATTCCTTGCAGTTTATGTTAAATTATTAGTTTAATTGACCATTTTTTGTTATCTTACCCAAACTTCACACCTTATAAGTAATCTCTTATCTCCTTGCGAAGTTCAAATTATCCTACAGACTTCGCACCTAGTGAACTACCACCCACCTAAAGGTAGGTGGATTCTAAAGACAAGAGACTTTAAACAGTCTCTTTTTTGTTGTCTTATTTAAGAAGTTTGATATTTAAGTTTCCACCTGAAATCAGGCAATCCTTATTCTTACGGGCGTGTCCACTTCGCCCCTATCGTATAGGATGCTAAGATCCACAACGTTACTTTTACGCATGATATTCAATGCTCCGTTTACATCGGCATTGAATGTCTTACCGCTCGCTGTCCTGTAAAGACCACGATGTACCCTTTCACCGCTGAACTGATATTCCATTGGATTGTCGGCATTGTATACGGGGATAGGGTCCTTTTCCCAGAAAGATGCTCTCGATGTATAGGATTCTTCCTGTTTTACAAATACTATGCCGTTCAGCTCACAGAGATATTCAAGCTTCTCGCGGAACCTGCCGAATGGGATGTTCACGAAATTCTGATTGTTCTCTCTGCCCAGACCACTATTACGCTGGAATGTCTCGTTATATCCGGCAATGAGTGTACCTATATCATTACTTATGCAGTAATCTATGACCCTGCGGGCAGCCTTGTTCATATAGTCGTTGACCTTATTGTGGCGGTCACGAGCTATGGCTTTCTGTCTGTTAGTAGGTGCTTTCCCGAAATGCTGCTTGTCCTTTATGGACTGTAACCTTGCATTTTCTTTGTTGAACCACTGATTAATGGATTTGAGCCTTCTCCCGTCGATGATGAATGTCTTTCCGGCACTTGATGCCGCAGTGACGAGATTGTTCACCCCAAGGTCCAGAGCAAGTGCATTGTTGGTGTTTAGATTTCTCTGAGCACATTCAGCTACATATATGTACTGGATCTCAAAGAACCTTGCCTTGGCTTTTGGGATTATACGTATCTCTTTTACTTTTTTATCAAGCAGTACAGGCGGTATCGTTATCTCTACAGATTTATGTGTCTTTTTGAAACTGTTGGAAAATGGGAGTATCAGCTTATTGCCACTGAGCCTGACGAAACCTATGACAAGGGTCGTGTATCCATCTTTAGGAAGATAATGCGGGATCTTGCAGTCCCTGAAAGAGTATTTGCCTTTCTTTGCAAGCTTCAAAAGCCCAAAGAATGACTTGAACGAACCGTCAACTTCTTTAAGTATCTGCTGTGCCATATTTGAATTTAGCGTTTTATAATTAAGGCTGTTTTTTAACAGGGCATAGTTTTTCTCATATTTTAAGAACTTACCTTCAGTAAAATAATACTGCCTTACATTATAGATAGCTTCGTTAGCCAGGTTTTTAGCAGCATGACACAGTTCTTTTATAGAATGATAATCTTCTTTGGACAGATGTTTTACCTGTTGTTTTACTGTAAGATACATATAGCATTTTCCTTTCTCA
>NZ_JAILQF010000471.1 GCF_024699075.1 Butyrivibrio sp. | reverse complement strand
AGGAACTGCTTAGTGCGGTCCTTCTTGGGATTATCTATAAGTTCTTTTGCAGGTCCCTGTTCAAGGATAATACCATTATCCATAAAGATGGCAAGGTCAGCAACGTCTCTTGCAAATGCCATCTCATGGGTAACTATTATCATAGTAGTTTTCTTATTGGCAAGACCTCTTATAACCTTAAGTACCTCTCCTGTAAGCTCTGGATCAAGGGCAGATGTAGGTTCATCAAAGCATAAAATATCCGGCTTTAGCGCAAGCGCCCTTGCAATAGCAACTCTTTGCTGCTGGCCTCCCGATAGCTGATGAGGATAATTGCTCATTCTGTCTTTAAGGCCCATCTGGTCAAGAAGCTCCTTGCCATGATTTATTATGTTCTCTTTATCAGCTCCATCAGCTGCAAGAAGCGGAGCCAGAGTGACATTTTCAAGAGCTGTATACTGAGGGAAAAGATTAAACTGCTGAAACACAAGACCAAAATGAAGTCTCATCTGCCTTAGCATTCTGGTATCAGTTACAGGACTATTACCATCAAAGAGCTTTTCTCCTCTTACTGATATAGTTCCTTCATCTGCATTCTCAAGAAAGTTAAGGCACCTTAAAAGAGTTGTCTTACCGCTTCCCGAAGATCCTATAATAGATATAGTCTGGCCTTCTTCAAGGTCAAAACTTATCCCTTTAAGGACCTGAGTATTATCAAATTTCTTTTTTAAATCTCTTACTTCTAAAATAGGCATATATTTTCCTGATGATCCTTATTATTAAATGACCGTTTTTATATGATCCTTATTATTAAATGGCCGTTTATATAATCCTTATTTAAAATATCCAAGTTTTTTCTCAATATATCCAAAGAGCCAGGTGAGCAGTCCGCTAAATGCAAGATAGAATGCGCCTGTGTAGAACAAAGGCCATATTATTCCATCGCTCTTAATGTATGCCTGACCGTTCCAGATAATCTCGTATACTGCAATGACTCTGGCAAGTGATGTATCCTTGACAAGTGTTATTATCTCATTGGATATAGGCGGAACTATTCTTTTGATAACCTGAAGGAGAATTATCTTATTGAATATCTGTGTTTTGGTCATTCCAAGTACCATACCGGCTTCGTACTGGCCGGCAGGTATTGACTGGATACCGCCTCTGTATATTTCAGAAAAATAGCAGGCATAGTTTATTACAAATGCAACAAGAGCTGCTATAAATCTTCCGTCACTGCTTCCGCCCCATATATTAAGGCCAAGGAATATTCCAGGGCCATAATATATAATAAGGAGCTGAAGCATAAGAGGAGTTCCTCTTATCACCCATATGATAAAACGAATCGGAAGCCTTACAACCGGCACTTTGCTCATAGAGCCAAAACTTATAAAAAGGCCTAGCGGAAGTGAGAACAAGAGTGTCAGTGCAAATAATTTAATTGTGCCAAGAAATCCCTCCAGAAGGGATAATGTTACTGGTAAAAACATCTGCAAAACCTCTTACTGTGCAATTATTGCTTCCTGTACGCCATAGTTTTTAGCAACTTCTTCCATGGAACCATCATCATAATAGGCTTTAAGCTGATCATTTATATATGCTGCAAGGTCAGAACCTTTACGACAGCCTATACCATATTCCTCAGTTGTAAGCTCTATAGTGTGAGTAAGTCCATCATAGCTTGTGCCTTCTCCTACCATGGCTCCAGCCATTAAAAGGTCAATGATACATGCATCTGATGTTCCTGCAGCAACTTCCATAACAGCATCAGCCTGAGATGTAAGCGCTGTATATGTAAGGCCGTTATCAACTGCTGCCTGCTCTCCTGCTGAGCCTGACTCTACTGCAAAGCTAAGTCCTGAAAGATCTTCAACACTCTTATACTTATCTGCATCAGCAGCAGGAACTACAACTACCTGAGCATTATTAAGATATGCATTAGTACACTCCATGGCACTTGTAACTTCGCTTGTAAGAGTCATACCATTCCATACAACATCGATTGACTTATTCTCAAGTTCAAGTATCTTGTTGTCCCAGTCTATTTCTACAAACTCGACTTCAACACCTAATGACTCTGCAACCTTTTTGGCCATATCAGCATCAAATCCAATCCACTGACCACTATCATCCTTATAATCCATAGGTGCGAAATCTGTGATTCCAACTATTAAAGTTCCTTTATCTTTAATATATGAAACATCACTTTCCTGTGTTTCATTACTGCTTTGACTATTATCATTTGAAGCCTGTGAACCTGCACATGCTGTCATACTAAGAGCAATTGACAGTGTTGTAATAAGCGCCATCATTTTCTTTTTCATAATAATCCCTCCATCTTTCATCTCTACTTTTTAGTTATTTATCACTGTACCATACTAAACTAAATGTGTAAAGCCTGTCAACTTTTACATATGAATTATATGATATCGATTTTTAGTTTAATTTTAATATCAGAGCCTAAACTAAGATAAGAAAATATATAAGAAACTATCGAGGTAAGATAGAGAGAGGATAAAATGACACAAGCAACTTACAAAGAACCAATTGACACTAACTATACAGTGATCGATGACGAATTTGATGAAAACGGCTATAACTACTCAAATGAATCAACAGCCAAAAGTAAAAGATCAAATGGACTTAGTAATATACAAAGCCAGATCGATTGTCTTGATCAGGAGCTTTATCCTTTTGGTTTTACTTTTTTGGATATAGCCAAGGATTCCCCCAAAAAGCAAAAAGACAAATATGACTGCGCTGATATAATCTGCACTCTAATAAAGGATCAGAAGATGATGGGTGCTATGCTTGAAAAAGGATATCTTCCTATTAGACTTCTATCTAAGAGAGCAAAGATAGCCCCTAAAATAATAGAAGCTCATGAGGGATATATTGTAATGGCAGCACTTGTAATAACCGGCAATTATCCCGATCTGCAACCATATTTTGATTACGTATTTGGTGATGAATAAGGGGGATATAACATAATGAAAGGAATAGTGCTTTCTTCAGAAAACAACAAGACAGTCGTACTTACAGATGAAGGAAACGTAGTAAGGATAAGAGGAAGTTACGAGGTAGGTCAAAGGATCAATATAAGAAATGCAAACAGACCTTCCGGCATGTTAAAAAATGTTTCAATAGTACTTGGAACTATAGCTGTCCTTATGATATTCACAATATTTGGCTTATATGCAGTTGGTAAAAATTCAGACTCTGATGATTCAGCAGTAAGTTCTTCATCTTCGGAAGCTTCATCAGAGGATGCTTCTTCAGATACTTCAACCGAAGAAACTTCAGAAGATGCTTCGAGTGAATCTTCTGACGATACAAGTACTGATGATGAAGCAGATACTTCAGATTCATCATCAGAAGATACAAGTAGCGATATGCCGCAGCCTGGAACTGATGGTGAAGTTCCTGCTGACGTTCCTTCAGATAATGGTCAGCAGGGTCCCGGCGGCCAAGCTCCTGATGGACAGATGCCTGATGGTCAGGCTCCTGACGGACAGATGCAGGGTGCACCTTCGGAATCCACATGACTGTAGACTCATGGTGCGCCTGAATCAGCCAAATGGCAATTGATATACGGCACGACTAAACCAGACAAATGGCAGTTAACATAAAAAACACTTCCGGAATATATGCAGAAGGTATGAAATTATATATAGCACCACCTTAAAAATCCGTGTACAAGCAGATGCAAGTACGCGGATTTTTATTGGTAAAGCCTTAAGGCTTTATATGATTTTTTCCGATCAAAAATGATCAGTCTTTCTTCTCTATCTTTTTAGTAGAGTCTTTCTTACTTGTGATTTTAGCGGATTCCTTCTTTGCTGTTGCTATCTTCTTGGACTCTTTTTTAGCTGTTGTAAGCTTTGCAGACTCCTTCTTTGTGGTTGTAAGCTTTGCAGACTCCTTCTTTGTGGTTGTAAGCTTCTTGGACTCTTTCTTAGTAGTAGTAAGCTTTACTGATTCCTTCTTTGCTGTAGCAAGCTTGTGGTTTGAAAGAATAGTCTCAAGAGAAGCTGCCTTAGAAACATCACCCTCGATCCTGATATCGCCAAGAGCGCTCTTAAGTGAGCTTCCACCATCAAGGAGCTTTAAGATTGAATCTGCATTTCCGCGTACACGGAAATCATTGTCATAGTACTCATAAGGCTCAACCTGAACTTTACCATCTGAAAGTTCTACATAAAATGCGCCTTCTCCATCACCTTCAACATCAAATTCTATGGCAAGGTGATCATGAATCTTTGATGCATCAAGTACTGAGACTTTTTTCTTAGCTGACTTTACAACTTCTGAATACTTCATAATACGTCCTCCCTTTCGTTTAGAACCCTTTGGCCCGGCTACTTAATGTAAAGCATGTGCCTCTAGTCCTCTTATTTAATTCAATTTTTGAAACAATGATTTTAAAGACAGTATATCACGTTTTTGCGTTTATGTAGAGTCCTGCTCAAATTTTTACTAATATTTTTAATAATATTTGTATAAAATAAGCATTAATGGTACAAACTCCCCACAAAAGAATGTGAGGAGTTTAATTATATTAATCTGCCTTCTGAAGCTTCCAGATATCTCTGTTGTATTCCATAATAGTACGGTCTGATGAAAAATATCCTGCTTTTGCGATGTTTACAAGCATCATATGTTTCCACTTATCACGGTTCTCATAATCTGCAAAGATTCTGTCTTTAGCTTCAATATATGACTCAAGATCGATAAGAGTCATGAACCAGTCTTTATTTAAAAGTTCGTTATAAAGTCTTGTAAGATTCTCTTTCTTACCAACCTTCAGGCACTGCTTACTTACGATGAAATCTACAGCCTCTTTGATGACAGGGCTCTTCTCATAGTACTTCTTGGATACATAGTCAGCCTTCTTGTAATGCTTTATGACTGTATCTGAATCTATACCAAAAATATAGATATTATCATCACCAACAAGGTCATGTATCTCAACATTAGCACCATCATCTGTTCCAAGAGTAATAGCACCGTTAAGCATGAACTTCATGTTGGAAGTTCCTGAAGCTTCCTTACTTGCAAGAGATATCTGCTCTGATACATCTGCTGCAGGGATAAGGTGTTCAGCATAAGTTACGTTATAATTCTCAACGAATATAACCTTCATATATGGGCTTACATCAGGATCATTGTTAACGATCTCCTGCAGGCAGAGAAGAAGGTGGATGATGTCCTTAGCTATAACATAAGCAGGTGCAGCCTTTGCGCCAAATATAAATGTAAGAGGACGAACAGGCTTTTTGCCACTCTTTATCTCCAAATACTTATGAATAATATAAAGTGCATTCATCTGCTGACGCTTATATTCATGAAGACGCTTAACCTGGATATCGTAAATTGATGTAGGATCGATCTTAATACCTTCATGCTTTTCTATATAAGCAGCAAGATCTTTTTTCTTCTCCTGTTTAATACTGTCAAGGCGATCAAGGAAGCCTTCATCATTCTCATGATCAAGAAGCTCTTCAAGACGGTTAGCATCCTTCTTGTAGCCATCTCCGATTGTATCTGCTATAAGATCAGCAAGCGGATGATTACATGAAAGGAGCCATCTTCTAAAGGTGATTCCATTGGTCTTATTATTAAATTTCTCAGGATAGAGCTTATAAAAATCATTGAGCTCAGTATTCTTAAGGATCTCTGTATGGATAGCGGCAACGCCGTTTACAGAGAAGCCATAATGAATATCAATGAATGCCATGTGAACTTTCTTGTCCTTATCGATGATCTGGACCTTCTTGTTCTTAACCTTAGCTCTTACTCTCTTATCAAGCTCCTTGATATATGGAACAAGCTGAGGCACAACCTTCTCAAGATATGCAAGAGGCCATGTTTCAAGCGCTTCTGCGAGAATTGTATGGTTAGTATAAGCGCAGGTCTTTGATACAACATCAATTGCATCATCCATAGAGAATGCTTTCTCTTCTACAAGGATCCTTATAAGCTCAGGAATGATCATTGTTGGGTGTGTATCATTGATCTGGATAACAGCATGATTGTAGAGTTTACGAAGATCATACTGACGCTCCTTCATCTCATGAAGAATGAGCTGAGCTGCATTACTTACAAGGAAGTACTCCTGATATATTCTAAGAAGGTTACCAGCTTCATCAGAATCGTCAGGATATAAGAAAAGAGTCAGGTTCTTTTCAATCTTGGTCTTGTCAAAGTTAATACCCTTTTTAACAAGCTTCTCATCAACTGTTTCAATATCAAAAAGGCGAAGCTTGTTGATACCTGAATCATATCCGCTGACATAAAGGTTATAAAGTCTTGATACAACCTTCTTGTCACCAAATTCTACATCAAAAGTAGTATCTGTCTTCTCAAGCCAGGACTTATTCTCCTGCCACTCATCCTTTACAGCTGTCTGAAGATTCTTCTCAAATACCTGTTTAAAAAGACCATAGTGATAATTAAGTCCTATTCCTTCACCAGGAAACTTAAGTGTTGCTATAGAATCAAGAAAACATGCAGCAAGACGACCAAGTCCGCCATTACCAAGAGACGGCTCAGGTTCGTACTCTTCTATATCAGAAAGCTTCTTGCCATTCTTACGAAGAATCTGATTGACCTTATCATATACACGAAGGTTTATAAGATTGTTGGAAAGGAGCTTACCAATAAGGAACTCCATTGAAATATAATAAATCTTCTTCTCCCCAACTATAGGCTCTGCCACGCGCATAAGCTCATTAGTAACATCGAGTAATACGTAGTAAGCCTCTTTGTCTGTACAGTCTGAAAATGACTTATCGAACTGTCTGTCTGCACTTCTCTCCATCTGTTCTTCGAGATTAAGAACAAGAATATCACGTTGCATGTTTGTTGACATAAAAAACTCCTTTCCCATTAAGGAACATAAATCACCGGCTATGACCGGCACATTATTTTCTTTTTGTTGTCCACCTTATTTTGGCAAAAAAGATATCTTTAAAATTCAGGATAGTCTCGCCAAAACAAGTTGGACGCTTGTCTTACATAAATAATACAGCAAAATTAACGGCATAGAAAACGTTTTCTGTTTTCATGATATTACCTTAGCATAAGAAAACGTTTTCCGCAAGCATATTTTTACAATTTTTATATCATTCTTTTACTTTTAAAAAAGCTCATATTAAGATCACCTTATGATCTCTTCATACTTAAGCCTTACAAGCTCATGAGGCATTGTAACTCTTATACCTTCTTCTCCGTCAAGAAGCTTTTGCATCTCTTCCACAGCTCTTGAAGATATAGCTGCAAAGTTCTGCCTTACAGTGTTCATCTGCTTACCTACATAGCCCATGAGAACTATTCCATCAAAGCCGCACACAGGCCTGAATATATCCATGTCTATAAGAGCCTTCATCGCTCCTATCGCCATGAGATCTGAAGCACATATAACACAGTCCTTATTTTTCCCATATTTAAGCGTCAGATTTCTTGCCTGAAGCTCTGAAAAATTGCCATTCCTTATAAGCACCTGAAGCCCCAGCTCTTCTTTAAGCTTCTTAATACCTTCAAGACGGGCATCTGTTACATAGCCGTCCCTTGTTCCTGCTATATAGAGAATCTTTCTGCAGTTATTTTCCTTAATAGTCTTTTTGGCTACATCATACTGAGCCTTGGCCTGGTTGACACTTACGCATGAAGTAGACGGCCCTATGAATGGAACATCTATAACTACTGTTTTAAAGGTATCATTTTCTATAAGCTGTCTTAGTACCTTATCTTCTTTGGACATGCCATATATTATTATGCCTTTGATGCTCTGGGAGACAAAATATCTTGTCATCTCTTCAAGAGACATATTCTCTATCATACTAAAGAAAATAGTGATCACATCCATCTGAAGCTCTCTGGCTTTACTGATAGCTCCGGCAATATACTGCATATCTATCTCATCGATAGCCTGAGTTTCAACATTCAGTTTAATAAGAAGGGCAATTCGTCCTGAATTCTTGGAAGATAATGTAGCCGCAACTGTGTTAGGAACAAAGCCCAGCCTGTTTACAACCTCCATTACCTTTGCCTTAGTATCTTCGCTTACATTAGGATAATTATTCAGTACCTTGGATACTGTAGAAATGGCAACTCCTGCCTCTTTTGCAACATCTTTTATAGATACCACTTTTGCACCTTCCTGTAAAAAAACGTTTTCTTTTAGTTTAGCACAGAATTTTATATATCAAAACAAATGATTTATATTCAGTATTTATTCTCTTTGGAATCCTCATATCCAAGCAAAGCGAGTTTCGAATCTCAGAATAAATCCAAGGTACATATCTTTGAATTGTCATTGATAAGTTAAACTCGCAAACGCTTTGCTTTTTGCTTGTTATATAATACCTTGGGCAGCTAATAAAGGATTTTCGATGTCTTTAGATTTCTTGGTAAATACAAGACAAGCAAATACTTTATTAACTGCCCAAGGCAATCAAATAGTAAGAAATAGCAATTATTTAATATGTAAAGTCTGATTTAATAGCAAATATTTAATATGCAAAGTCTGATTTATTACTTCAGTATCTTTTCGATTGCATCAAGTTCATCGTCAGTAAATTCAAGGTGCTCGATCATCTTGATATTATCAAGAATCTGGGAAGGTCTGCTTGCACCTACAAGTACCGATGTTACTCTGTCTCTTCTAAGGATCCAGGAAAGTGCCATCTCTGCAAGAGTCTGTCCTCTACCCTCCGCAATCTCTTTGAGCTTTCTAACCTTATCGATTACTTCAGGAGTGATCTGATCTTCGTGAAGGAAGTGGTTACGCTTTGCTCTGCTATCTTCCGGGATTCCATTAAGGTATCTGTCAGTAAGAAGTCCCTGTGCAAGAGGTGAGAAGCATATCATTCCTGCGCCTACTTCTTTACAGGTGTCCTGAAGCTTGTCATCTTCTGTCCAGCGGTTGAACATATTGTAAACTACCTGATTTATAAGAAGAGGTGTGTGATTCTCTTTGAGAATCTTAGCAGCCTTTTTGGTCTGCTCTGAATTATAGTTGGATATTCCAACATATAATGCCTTACCTGATCTTACGATATCAGAAAGAGCTTCCATGGTCTCTTCAATAGGTGTATCAGGATCTGGTCTGTGATGATAGAAAATATCAACATAATCAAGATGCATTCTCTTCAATGACTGATCAAGACTTGCAATAAGATACTTTCTTGAACCATGGTCACCATAAGGTCCCGGCCACATATCATATCCGGCCTTGGTTGATATAACCATCTCATCTCTGTAAGGACGCATATCCTTATCCATGATCCTGCCAAAATTCTCTTCAGCTGATCCGTATACAGGTCCATAATTATTAGCAAGATCAAAGTGAGTGATACCATTATCAAATGCTGTATGCACCATATCAAGCATATTCTCAAACTTGTCTACAGATCCAAAATTGTGCCACAGTCCAAGAGATACTCTTGGAAGGAAAAGACCACTGTTTCCGCATCTTAAGTACTTCATTTTGTCATATCTTTTTTCATCTGCTAAGTACATTTTTAAAGCTCCTTATGATTAGTATTATTGAATGTACAAGGCATCGTCCAAAGAAAACGCGCCTTTATGATCATTTTGTTTCTTGATATTCGTTATCGGGCAAGCTCAAACCGAAACAACTTTTGACTCTTATGTCATATTTTCCCATGGTTAAAGTTATAAGCTTTCTCGCTTATCTTTTGTAAATCTTTTGATTGCAAGAAGCACTACTACCATAAGTATTATACTTATAGGAAGTGTAATAAGCCAGTTACGTACAAATCCTGCAAGGATATAGCATACAACAGATACTGCGGCAACTGTGATAGCATATGGAAGCTGTGTTGATACATGCTTTATATGCTCGCACTGTCCGCCTGCAGATGCCATGATAGTTGTATCTGATATAGGTGAGCAGTGATCTCCGCATACTGCACCAGCCATGCAGGCTGAAATTGCTATTATCATAAGTTCGTTATTGATATCACTGTGGAATGCACTTACTACTATTGGGATCAGCATACCAAAAGTTCCCCAGCTTGTTCCTGTAGCAAATGCAAGAAAAGCTCCTATTATGAAAACGAAAGCAGGTAACAGTCCCATTACCATTCCGTTTTCTGCAACCTTCTCAACAAGGCCTCCAACATATTCGGAAGCACCAAGTGAATCTGTCATTGACTTAAGTGTCCATGCAAGAGTAAGGATAAGTATTGCAGGAACCATACTCTTAAAGCCTTCAGGAATCGCATTCATGCACTCGTTAAAATCAAGGACTCTTGTTGCAAGGTAGAATATAAGTGTAATAAGAAGAGCTGCCATAGATCCGTATACAAGTCCTGTAGAAGCATCAGCATTTGAAAATGCTGTAACAAAACCTTCACCTTCAAAGAATCCGCCTGTATAGATCATTCCTATAATGCAGCATATTATAAGTGCAACTATAGGAATTACAAGATGCATAACCCTGCCCTTTTGAGATATTGGTGGATTTGGCTGATCCTCAGCACCTGTAAGACTTGAGTGTTTTAAGGTTCCATCCGGAGAAGATGTAATACCACACTTCATTTCAGCTTCTGCCATTTTTCCATAATCAAATCTGCCTATAGATATAGTCAGCATCATTACAAATGTAAGAAAAGCATAAAAGTTATATGGAATTGCCCTTATAAAAAGTTCAAGACCGTTAGCTCCTTCTACAAAGCCTGTAACAGCTGCTGCCCATGATGATATAGGTGCTATGATACAGACAGGTGCAGCTGTAGCATCAATAAGATATGCAAGCTTTTCTCTTGATACCCTGTGCTTATCAGTTACAGGACGCATAACAGAACCGACTGTAAGACAGTTAAAATAGTCATCTATAAAAATAAGTGTTCCAAGTGCTATTGTAGCAAGCTGCGCGCCAAGTCTGGTCTTAACATGAGTGCTTGCCCATCTTCCAAAAGCAGCCGAACCACCGGCTCTGTTCATAAGCATTACGATACTTCCTAGAACTACAAGGAATATAAGAATACCAACATTCCATGGATCAGAAAGCTGAGCTATCATACCATCTACAAAGATATGTTTCATTGCTATAACAGGATTAAATCCCGCGTACAGAAGTCCTCCTGTTATGATTCCTATCATCAAAGATGAATAAACTTCTTTGGTAATAAGAGCAAGTAAAATAGCAATTATTGGGGGAAGAAGCGCCCATAGTGAATTAGCAAACATATTTGATCCTCCTGTGATTTATTTCATTAGTCTATTACAACAGTAAAGTATAGCACAATTTAATAGGATGCATATCTAAAATTTTTGAACCAAATGATGTCCGCTAATTCACATGATAATAATCTGACCATTTATCAGCCTGCAGCACCATCTTCATAATAACTGGTCATATAAGCCTACAGCTTCATCTTTAAAATCATTGGTCATATCTCAGCCTGCAGTTCCATCTTTAAAATCATTGGTCATATCAACCTGCAGCTCCATCTTTAAAATCATTGGTCATATATCAACCTGCTGCTCCATCTTCATAATAATTGACCATATCAAAATTCTCATCAAGGTATTCTCGTTCAGCATCTCCAAATTCGCAGTCTGTAAATGTGATATATCCAGGCTCACCATATGTGCTGAAAAGATCGCCCTCATTATCCTTGAATGTACACTCTGTAAAGAAGATATAGCCTGTATTATAAGAATTTTCTATAAGTGTATATTCTTTATTATTGATAAACTCTGAATTATAGAAATATATGTCTGTTGAATCCTCCATGATCATAGTAATACCGTAGGTACAGTCGTGTATGCAGGAGTCATAGATATATACACCTGTGCAGGCACTGCAGTAAAGTCCATATGCTCCGCAGCCGTAAAGGTCAAGATTGGTTCCTGATATTCCGCTTGAAGAATATAGTGCAAGTACATTAGCTGAGCACTCACCCTTTTGAGCATCGTGTCCTATTATAAGATTATTAAGAGTTACATCCTTACATCCATTTAGTACAAATACATCATAATATGGACTGTTTATTACTATCTCAGGTCTGTCATTTGCATCTTCACCTTCAATAGTCATATTGTAAACATTACATACTCCGTATTCGCCCCACCAGGATGAATATCCCCAGTATGCATGATCTTCAAGGAATTTATCTGTGGGTGTAAGAACATAATCGGTTATATCATACTTACCTGCTTCTACAACTATATGTCTGTTAGGAGCAATTGCATCTATAAGTTCTTCTGGAGTAGATACATGGATTTCTTCCTGTTCTTCATAATCAGGTTCTCCGTCATCATACTCGTAAAGCTCTCCTTCTACAGCATCATCAATTACCTCTGTATATTCTACAAGTTCATCAAGATCACCTGTCGTATCATCTATATAATCGCTATTAATATAATCCTTGATATCATCAACAGGAATAGTAATATCATATTCATTATCATTGTTCATAATAGAATATGCATCAAAATGTACTATGAACTCATCTCCTATTATGCAGCATGGAAGATAATCATACTCAACCATTGAATTAATAGCATCCAGAGCTACAGATACGCCCTCTTCTGTTGTCTCATTTACAAGATCCTTCTCCCTTGGATATGCTGCTACAACGGCATCATATAATAGCTGTCCTACTCCTTCTTTTTGGGCAAAAAATGAATCGGACCATATTCTTCTTCCGCTATTGATATCATAATTCACATAATAATAGTAAGGCGCATTGTCATCAGCATATGACCAGTCATATTCTTCAGTAACCTTTGCTGTAAATAGCTTATCATCAAGTCTTACAACTTCAGCGGAAATATCATAATGATAGGTGGAGTTCTCATCTTCAGGCGATCCATATCCAAAACATTTAATATCCTGAATTGTAGATTCTGCAATACTATCGCTGTAATTGACCATAGCTGCCCAAAGCTTTGGATATTCCATCATAAATTCTTCGTTAACAACAATCTCAGGATAAGAGCCTGTAGATACAAGGCCTTCATTATCTGCAAACTCTGCCGAAAGCTTATGGCTTATTACACTTATATCCTTTTGGTTTTCTTCCTCATTATCCTTTGCAGATGAAGCCTTTGCCGTTTCATCTTCTTCAACTACTACAGTTGTATTTTCTTTAGTTTCGCTTTTTTCATTCTTCTCAGAAACCTCTTCAGCACCCAAAGAAGCATCTAGCGCGCCGCAAGAAGTAAGAATCAGTGACATACTCATAAACAAGGACACAACAAATTTTTTTCTCATAATACCTCCTTACAAAACCAAAGCTGGTTATCTTACACTCTATATAATACAATAGATATAAATAAAAGTGTTCAAAATTCCGATAATTAATATTGTTTACACCGTGATTATGTTTTTTCAAAATGATAGTTCCATTTAAATAAGGTTATAAGGAGGCACTATGACTGCACCTGTTATAATCATAACTATCATAAGCATAGGGCTTATCGCCGCAGGGCTTCTATTAAACGAATGGACATCAGGCAATAAGGCCCTTCTATCAAGAAAAAATATAAGGCGTCATAAAAGATGGCGTATGCTCCTCAAAAAATACGAAAGCAGTGATGGAAATGTTCCAAACGGAGTACTGCGCCTTTTACTTAATCCTGAGAATCTTGCTGCATTTGCAGATGTATCTTTTGAATCCGTAGACAACCTTTCCTCTGCTTTTTGTATTTTATACAAAAATGAGCGCTATTTATGTTCACTATTTGGAAGTACTTCAGATGATATAAAAAGCTTTTTTGCTTATACCTTGTCTACCTTCCAGATTACAGACAAAGAACACAATGCCTTTTTTGAAAAAACAATGCTCTCCTATCTTGGCAAGGATTCAGTCTACCTTCGTCAAAATGCCCTCCTTGCAATTTATAGTTTTGGATGTGAATCCCTTGTCATAGATGCTTTTCATGCTATTAAAAAGAAAAACTTCTATCACAATGAACATCTTCTGGCAGACGGACTCATGACATTTACCGGAGATAAGGTATCACTTGCAAGATGTCTTATGAATGTTTTTGATACTTTTGATAAACATTGCAAGATTGCAATAATAAATTTCATGAGATATGCAGATATCCATGACCATGATGAAAGATTTATGTTTCTTGCATCAGATCCAAATGTTGATATAGATATAAGATGCGCTTCCATAAGACTCTTTTCCAAAAAGCCCGGAAGAAAAACAACCAGAAGACTTATAAATATCATAAATGATAATATTGATTCAGACATCTGGGAACCTGTATCTGTAGCCGCTTCTGCAATCGGAGACTACAATGACAATAATGGAAATATTGACGCTGTAGACTGTCTTCTTAAAGCGATTCATTCCAAGTGGTGGTATGTACGAATCAACAGTTCAAAATCATTATCAAAACTTGGAGTAACCAAACAGCAGATCAAATTGCTTGAAGACAGTAAAGACGCTTATGCTCTTGAAGAATTATCTTATGCAATCAATGAGCTTCACACGGCACTTGATAATATATGAGCTACTTAATGAGTCTCTCTCACTTGATAATATATGAACTCCTTAATAAACTTCACTCTCGCTTGATAATATATAAGCTGCTTGTCATCTAAAAATAATGGATTATACGGCTAAACAATCATAAAACCAAAGGGGATATAAGTCTATGGAAACAATAATCTTTATTGTATCAGTAGTATTACTTATCTTCTCAACTGTATTTTTTATTATATCATTAAAAAGTTATCTGCCTGTTCGCAAAGAGCGCCAGAAAAAGCTCCTTCATAAGAGGCTTGATCATGATTTCTATTTTCCGATCACAGTTATAGTCCAGGCAGATGATTATCCTTTTTCATATATCAATAACGTATTGACTCAGGATTACAAGTTATTTGAAGTTATAATGACTGATTGCTCAGGTGATCCGGAAAAGGTTAAACGTCTTATAAAGCATTATTCATTAAAAGAAGATAATCAAAGACCCATAAGATATTATAAAGACTGTATTCACCCTGACAGGATATACAGAGGAAGGGAAGGCAATATTCCTCTTACTCTTTTAGTGCATGATGCGGTCAAAGATTCTGTTCCAGAACTTGAATGTCCTTTACTTACCGCTGGAGTAGCAGCTTCAAGGATGCCCTATATATCTTTTTCCAAAAATGAAGAAAGAAAAATCATCCCCGGCACATGCCTTAAAAATCTGGCAAGATGTGTGCTCGAGGATGATAATATTACAGAAGCAAATCTGTACGGTATGTACTTGTATAATAAGGCAAAGTTCATAGAAGAACTTCTGCCTGTATCACCATCTCTCCATAAGGCCGAATGAATCAACAAGATCGGAGTGATCTGTCCAGCCTATATAATAGGCATCAAGTTCAGAGATTTCATTGGTAACCTCGCCATAGATAGGAATCCAGGTTATCTCCTGATATGTTGTATACATTATGTCATTGGGATAGTCTGACTCTATAGTATCGACTTCGTCCTGGGAAAGACCTATGTCTTCATCTTCCATATAAAGATCTATGGCGCCGAACTGATGCATCATTTCGTGGGCAAAAGCTGCAGGAGTCTCTTCTTCTCCATTACTGTGCATGAATATGTATGAAAATTCATATACGCTGTCAAGAGCATATCCTGCATAAAAACATGTAGTACAGGATACATCTTCTATTGAGCGGTCTGTGTTGACATATACCATGATAGCAACACTGTCCGCATCATATTTTTTTTGAATGGCACCAACATCAATGCTGTTCTCTATAAAATACCAGATCTCGCAATCTGCACCGTAAAAATCTTTTACTGAATCTGATTCTATGGTAAGTGAATATCCAAGATCTTCATCTTCATAAAAGTCATAAATAAGATTTAAATCCTGTCCCCACTTATCTGCTTCATCCATAAGATAATTGCAGGCAATATCAAGATATTCTATAGTATGAGAAAATGTTCTGTTATCACTTTTACTATCTGTCCAGGTACAATTGGCATCGTCCACATAAATTGATATTACTGGTATATTGCCGGTCAGAGCATCACTACTTCCATTATCGCCCTTGAATACTCCTGTTCCGCCCGTTGACTCATATGGTTCATAGTAATCATCATATTCATCAGCATTCTTATTATTACCATCTGCTTCATACCAGTTATCATAGTACCAGTCATCGTAATACTCATCTTCATCATACCAGTCGTCTTCATCCCACTCATTGTAAGGATCGTCATCCCAGTATTCTAAATAGTCATCCCATGAATCTATTTCTGAATCGGTACGACCTGAATAATATCCATCTTCGTAGCCCTCTTCATATGCATATTCATAGTTTTCATTATAAGCATCGTCATATCCTGCCTGATATGCTTCATCATAATCCACATATGGATAATCATCCGAATCATCTAATATATACGCTATATCTCCGCATCCTTGCAATGACGCAGTTACAGTAATAGTCGTAAAAAGAGCTGTAATTTTTTTAATTGACCATGCAAGTCTTCTTCCCATCACATAATCCCTTCAAACATTTATATACGCAAATACTCATTATACAATTAGTTTATTCAAACTTCGCACATTATAAATAAGTTACTTCCCTTGCAATTTGATTACCTTGGGCAGTTAATCTACTATTTTCGAATCTCAAAAATCTTATAATTCAAGGCTTAATATCTGGACTTTTATATTCCGGGGTCCGAAACTCGCTTCACTCAGACATGCGGACCCCAAGAAGAATATAAAACTCCATCTATCAAGCTCTTGAATTTAATAAGATTTTTAAAGACTCGAAAATACTATATTAACTGCCCAGGACATCAAATTTGCAAGGATCTTAGATTGTTTATAAGTGCACAGTTTGAGTTAGTTTACATAAAATATCAGCAAGGAAAGATAGTAATATATATCGCTTAAATATGACTTAAAATATAGACTTCAATATCCAAAACCCGAATAATGAAAATACAAATATACCTATTTATTTGTAATTATATGATGAAGGATTAAAAAGGTCAAAGAAACTATGACATAATGCGGATAAGAGATAATGACTCACAATGCCTTATCCGCAAATTTTAATTTAAAACTCCAAGTTTGATAAAGACTTACGGATAAACGATACTGATTCACAGCTCCTTATCCGCAAATGTTAATCGAAATCTCCAAAATCTATAAAGACTTGCGGATAAACGGTACTGATTCATAATCCCTTATCCGCAAATCTTAATTAAAGCCTCCAGGATTGATAAAAACTTACGGATAAACGGTACTGAATCACAACTCCTTATCCGCAAATGTTAATCGAAACCTCCAGGATTGATAAAAACTTGCGGATAAACGGTACTGATTCATAATCCCTTATCCGCAAATCTTAATCGAGACCTCCAAGATTGATAAAGACTTGCGGATAAACGGTACTGAATCACAGCTCCTTATCCGCAAATCTTATTTAAAACCTCCAGGATTGATAAAAACTTGCGGATAAACGATACAGATTCACCCCCTTATCCGCAAATATTAATTGGAACCGCCTGGCTTAAGACCTCCATTATAAGCTCAACCTTCGCACATCATACGCATCCTTCTATCCTTGCAATATGATA